>JBBSFF010000039.1:0-10772 GCA_038238995.1 Sphingomonadales bacterium | reverse complement strand
CGTCGCCTTGACCCCGCGGGTGAACGGCGCGAAGCCCGGCAGGCCGGGGTCGATGCCGGCGACGTCGGCGGCGGTGTAGAGCGGCTTGACGACGATGCCTTCGGGCGTCGCCCAGTCGAGGTCGCGGCCCTTGACCTCTTTTGCCGCCAGCGCCGCCCAATCGTCGACCGATTCCGTCATATCCACGTCTCCCGTGCCCCGAATACACAAGCTTCCGACCCCGGCGAAGCCTTTATGCTTGACCAGCCGTTCAGTTGGCATTCAGGCTTTTCGGCAATGGGGTGAGGATATTGTGAGCGAAGCACGCGATCTCGATTCGATGCAGCCGGCGCTGCGCGCGCTGCGGTATCCGGTGCTCCGGCCGTATCTCGACGACGCGGTTCCGGCGACCGATTCGCCCGAACAATCGGCGGGCCGCGCGCTGCTGATGACCGGGTGGGAGCGGCTGCTGCGCGGGACGATCGAGTGCGTCGACGTCCATATGCGCAACGGCTGGATCATCCCCGACATCATCGAACTTCGCGTTCGCGGGCCGATGGCGGAGGCGTCGACGACCTATGGCGCGTGGAACCATGCCTTCGCGCTCGACGAGGTGGCGATGGTCCGCTGCGTCGACTTTGGGCGCTTCCGCGACTGAGGGGCAACCAGTAGGCCGTTAACTATTTAGCAGCCATAATGTGCCAAATGGGATAATTATCGGGGTCAGGTGGAGTTCGTTGTACCTAACTTCGCAAAGTTCACACGAACCGCGATGTTTTTCACGAAAACTCTTGGCGAATTAATTAACTCGTGCCGCCCGCACGCGACGCGGCAAAAAAAAATTGACCGCTAAATCCGCGCCGACTCGACCCGCGCAGCATAACCGATCACGCCCCGTGTAGGACAGGCCCGTCGCGCCGGTCGCGGTCGCGCCGCGCCTCGACCGCCCCGGCGAGGATCATCCCCGCGAGCAGCGCCGGGGCGACCGCGAACGGCGAGCCGCGCGCGAGCAATGCCGTCGTCCCGCTCCACGCGGCGGCGAGCAGCACCTCGCCGAGCCCGACGATGAACGACCCCGACTGCCGGCGGCGGAACGCGGCGCGCGGCTGCGGGCGTCCGAACCACGCCTGAAGGAGTGCGGCACTCAACGCGGCGATGCTGCCCATGACGAGCGTCACCGCCGCCACGCCGGGCGCATGGCGGACGAGGCCGAGCGCGGCGGCGAACGCGATGCCGACCGGCACGACGCACGCGGCGACAAGTTTGGCGCGGCGGACGGCGGCGGGTGCGACCGGAGCGGCGGCAAGCAGGTCGGGGGCGTCCTCAGCGCAGACGACGATCCACGCGAGGCTCGACGCGAGCAATCCCGCCGCGGCCGTCACGGCGGCGGCAATCCCCGGCGCATCGATGCCCGGCCCGGCGGTGCCCGTCCCGCCGCGCAGCACGAGCGCGGCGAGGGGGATCAGATAGACGAGCCGCAGCCCGATCTGGGTGATCAGCTCGGGGTCGCGCGCGATCAGCCGCAGTTCCTTCGACACGATCGCGCGCGCGAGCCCGCCGCGGAAGCGGACCGGGCCGGTGCGGATGCGGCGCACGCGCGTCGTGGTGTCGGCCGACGCCGCGAGATGCCGCGCGCCGTACAAGCTCGATCCGCGCGCCGCGAGCGCCGCCAGCGCGACCATCGCGAGCAGCGGCACCGGCGCGCCGAGCACCGCGCGCGCCGGCCAGTCGAGCGGCGACGGCCACGGCTGCGCGACGAAGCGCGCGAGGCGATGCGCGACCGCCGGCGACACGTTGCGCAATTGCGACACAAGGAAGATCGTCCCCCCCATCACCGCGGCGAACAGCTGGGCGACGGTGCGTGCGCGGCGCGGGCCGATCGCGCTGAACAGGATGCCGATCAGCCCGAGCGCGAGCGCGGTCGCAAACGTCGCGTCGACCGCGATCATGACCAACCCGCCGAGCCAGCCGGGGTGGCCGAGCACCGCCGAGGCGACCGCGAACGGCGCGCCGAAAAGCAGGAACGGTGCGGCGACGGTGACGCTGACCCCGACCGCCTTCGCCGCGAGCACGCGCGCCGGGGGCACCGGGGCCGACAACAGCAGGTCGAGATCGTGGCGGTCGTGGAAGGTCCGCAGTACCGCGATCGACGCGGTTGAGATCATCAGCACGAGCAGCCCGGCGACCGCGAGGGTGAGGAAATTATGGATCATCGTCAGGTCGCGCGCCGAAACCGGCCCGACGTCGCGGACCGCCCACGCGAGCAGGACGCCGCCGATCGTCGGCACCGTCGCCAGCAGCAGCACCGGGGCATAGCGCGTGAACAGGCTCGTCCGCGTGCGCGTGCCGCGCAGCGCGAGGCGGAGTTCGTGGCGGAGCAGCCAGCCAAAGCCGCCCGGCCGGAACGCGGTCGTCGGCCCGGTCATTCGCCCGCCAGCGCGATGAACATTTCCTCGAGGCTGGCGTCGGCGCTGCCGCGCAGCGTCCGCAGTTCGGCGAGCGTACCCTCGGCGACCAGCCGCCCGGCGCGGATGATGCCGATGCGGTCGGCGAGCCGCTCGGCGACCTCGAGGATGTGCGTCGTCAGGATCACCGTGCCGCCGTCGGCGACGCGCGCCACGAGCAGATCCTTGACCTGCCGCGCCGCGCCCGCGTCGAGCCCGGTCAGCGGCTCGTCGAGGATCAGCAGCGCGGGATCGTGGATCAGCGCGCCGGCGAGCGCGGTCTTCTGCTTCATCCCGCGCGAGAAGGTCTCGCAGCGCGCGTCGCGTTGCGCCCACAGGTCGAGCCAGCGGAGCAGCTCCTCGGCCTTGGTCGCGGCGGGACCGGGGTCGATCCCCCACAGCCCGGCGACGAATTCGAGATATTCGAGCGGGCTCAGCTTGTCGTACAGCAAGGCGTCGTCGGGCAGCCATGCGACGCGGGCCTTGGCCGCCATCGGGTCGGCGACCGCGTCGATGCCGAAGATGTCGATCCCGCCCGCATCGGGCGCGAGCAATCCGGCGACCATCCGCAGCGTCGTCGTCTTGCCCGCGCCGTTCGGCCCGAGCAGCGCGTACAGCTCCCCCACGCGGACGGTCAGATCGAGATCGTCGACCGCGACCTGCGCGAAGGTCTTGCGCAGCTTCGATACGGTCAGCGCGGCCTCGGTCATCGTCGTCCCCCCGGGTGCCGGTGGCCCCGTCGCCTTTCTACGCCACGATGCTGCGACGCGGCAACGCCTTGGGGTGTGCGGCGAAGGCCTCGGCCCCGCCGGTGAAGCGCGCGAGCTCCCCCGCGGTCAGGCGAAAGCCCGCCGGATCGTCGGCGATATAGCCGCCGACCTGCGACCGGTGCGCGCGCGCGGCCCAGCGCTTGCGCCCCGGGTCGAACGCGCGCGGGGAGGAATCGACGCGCGACCAAACCGCGTAGCTGAACAGCCGCACGCCGCTGCCGCGCGTTGCCGCCGCGCTTAGCCGCCACCCGGCCTGATGGTCGGGGTGATGGTCGCGCGGGCTTGCGGCGACGACAGCTCCGGGGCCGAGCGCGACGAGCGTCCGGCGCAGGGCGAGCGCGGTGCCGGAGGTGGCGACCCGCCCGTCGGGCCAGTGCAGGTGGCGCACCGCCGCCGCGCCCGCGCCGAGCCGGGCGAGCGCGCGGCGCAGCTCGGCGCGGCGGACGCCGGCGAGCGCAGCGGGCGGCCAGCGGCGCGACCCCGGATGCGACGCGTCGCCGTCGGTCAGCGCGACGACCGCGACGCGCACTCCGGCCCGAACGGCGGCAGTGATCAGCCGTCCGCAGCCGAGCGTCTCGTCGTCGGGGTGCGGCGCGACGATCACGAGGGTGCGCCGGCCCGCCGCGCGGATGATCGCGGCGGCGTCGACACGGAACGCGGCGCGGGGTCGGGGGTTCGTCACGGATGCGCAATGCCCTCGCCCCGACCCCGGTTCCGCCGCTTCCGCGCCGTCTCGACCCCGCGCTCGCGGCCGCCATCTTGGCGCGCGCCGGGGCGGTCGACGAAACGGCGGCGTTCCCCGCCGACGATATCGCCGCGCTCGCGGACGCCGGGCTGCTCGCCGCGCCGCTGCCGGTTGTGGTCGGCGGTGGCGGGCTCGGGCTGACGGCGGCGACCGTGCGCGACCTGCGCGCGTTGCTGACCGCGTTCGGGCGCGCGAGCCTGACCGTCGGGCGATTGTTCGAGGGGCACGTCAACGCCGCCAAGCTCGTCGACCGCTACGGCGGGCCGAGCGCGGTGATCGCCGCCGAGATCGCCGCCGGGCGCATTTCGGGGGTGTGGAACGCCGAGCGCGGCGCGGGGCTCCGCGCGACGCGGGTCGACGGCGGCTGGCGGCTCGACGGGCGCAAGATCCATTGTTCGGGGGCGGGGTCGATCCGCCGCCCGCTGCTGACCGCGCGCGACACGGGTGATGCGGTGCGGCTGTTCCTCCCCGACCTGACCGACCCCGGCGTGACGATCGACCTGTCGGTCTGGCGCGCCGCGGGCATGCGCGGGACCGCGACGGGGACGGTCGACTTCGCCGGGGTGGTCGTCCCCGACGCGGCGACGGTCGGCGGGCCGGGCGATTACTACCGCTCGCCGCTGTTTTCGGGCGGGGCGTGGCGGGTGCTGGCCGTCCAGCTCGGCGGGGTGGAGCGGGTCATGCACCTCCACGCCGCGCGGCTGTCCGCGAGCGGACGGGCGACCGACCCGGTGTTTCGCGCTCGCTTCGCGCGCGCCGCCGGGCAGGCCGAAGCGGCGCGGCTGCTCGTGACCGAAGCGGCGGGCCGCGCCGAGGACGACGGCGACCCAGGCGCGATCGACGCCTATGTCGACCTCGCACGGAGCATGTTCGAGGACCTCGCGCTCGGCGTCATCGATGCCGCGCGGCGCAACGTCGGTCTCGGCACCTTCATCGCCCCCGACCCGCTCGACCGGGCCTTGCGCGACCTCGAAACCTACCTGCGCCAGCCGTTCGTCGACGCGTCGCGCGACCATGCGGCGGCGTGGCTGCTCGACCATGGCGGGGCGTTCTGATGGCGAAGTCGCTCGAGGCCGGGTATTTCGACGCGCTGTACGCGGGCGACCCCGACCCGTGGAAGTTCACCACGAGCGCGTACGAGGACGCCAAATATAATGCGACGCTCGCCGCCTTGCCGCGCGCCCGCTACGCGAATGCGGTCGAGATCGGCTGCTCGATCGGGGTGCTGACCGAGCGGCTCGCGGCGCGGTGCGACGCGCTGCTCGGCACCGACGTCGCGCGAGCCGCACTCGACGCGGCAGCGGCGCGGTGCCGCGACCGGGGCAACGTCACTTTCGCGGTCTCGACGCTGCCCGCGACGCCGCCACCGGGGCGGTTCGACCTGATCATGCTGTCGGAGGTGCTGTATTATTTCGACCGCGACGGCGTGCGTGCAATGGCGGCGGCGGTCGCGGCGATGGCGGCCCCCGACGCCGACATCATGCTGGTTCACTGGCTCGGGCCGACCCCCGACTATCCGCTCGACGGGGAGACGGCGGTGACGACGTTTCTCGCAGACTTGCCGTCGGCGACGGTCGGCGCGCAGGCGCGGACGCCCGACTATCGGCTCGATTGCGTCCGGCTTCGATCCCGCTGATCAGGCGATCGGCGAACGCGACCTCGCGCGCCAGATCGGCGGGGGCGAGGCGCGACCGGCGCAGGTCGGGCACCTGCGCCTCGATGCCCTGCCAGTGGCGGCCGAAGCCCGGTGCGGCGCTCCGGTCGAACACCGCGCGGATCCGCGCCCGCCACCGCAGCCGCCGGACGAGATCGGCGGTCGGTTCGAGCGCGGCGTCGCACAGCGCGCGATCGTCACTGGCATAGGTCCGCAGCAGGTCGGCGAACCCGCCCGGCGCGCGCCCGTGGAGCCGCGCCGAAGTGTAGACGACCGGGGCGTGGCTGTGGCGCAGGCGCAGGTCGTGCGCCTCGATCGCGGCGGCGAGCGCGCGGTCCTCGGCGAGCGCGACGGCGGGCAACCCGCCGACCCGGCGGTACGCGGCGAGCGTCAGCGCCAGGCTCGCGCCCCACGCCCACCGATGGTTCGGCCACGGATCGTGCGCGCGCGGGTCAATCAGGCTGGCGAGGCGTGCGTGGGCGTCGGCGAGCCGCCATTCGAGCGCGCGCAGCGGCAGCGGCGGCAGCGCGGCGCGCGTCGCCTCGTCGAACGCGACGACCCCGGCGACCGCGTCGGCGCGGGTAAGCTCGGCGAGGTTGGCGGCAATCCAGCCGGGGTCGACGACCGAATCGGCGTCGGTCGTCATCAGCACGCCGTCGGGCGGGAGCAGGGCGGCGGCGCGGTCGAGCGCGGCGCGGCGCGCGCCCCCGGCGTGCGCCCACGCGGGGGGCAATACGATGTCGGCGACCTCGACCGTCAGGTTGCGCGCGGTGAAGCCCCGCGCGACGGCGGCGGTCGCGTCGCGACAGTTGTTGGCAAGGACGACGACCGACACCGGGCCGGCGACGCGGGCGGCGGCGTGATCGAGCGCGCCGAGGCAGGCGGCGATCGATCCGGCCTCGTCGTGCGCCGGCACCGCGACCGCGACCGCGCGCGGCGGCGGCGCGGGCAGGGTCGGCATGGCGAAGGTGCGCGACATCCACATGGCATCGATGAACGATGGTCATCCGGAACGGTTGCACCGCCGTCGCGCGACCGGCATGAATGCGACAAAATGGGGAGAAAACGATGAACCGCGTCCTCGCGCATACCGGCGCGCGCTACCCGATCGTCCAGGCCCCGATGGGGTGGATTGCGCGGTCGGCGCTCGCGAGCGCGGTGTGCAACGCCGGCGGGCTCGGCATCATCGAGACGTCGTCGGGCGAGACCGAGAATTGCAAGGCCGAGATCGTCCGGATGCGCGACCTGACGACCGCGCCGTTCGGGGTCAACCTGCCGATCCGGTTCCTGAAGGACGACGCGATGGTGCGCTTCATCTGCGAGTCGGGGGTCAAGTTCGTCACCACCTCTGCGGGGTCGCCGGCGAAATTCATAGGGCCGTTGAAGGCGGCCGGCATCGTCGTCTACCACGCCGTGCCGACGCTCGACGCGGCGCTCAAATGCATCGCCGCCGGGATCGACGGGCTGGTCGTCGAAGGGGCCGAGGGCGGCGGCTTCAAGAACCCCGAGGAAGTGTCGACGCTCGTCCTGCTCCAGGCGATCCGCCGCGCGGTCGACGTACCGCTGATCGCGGCGGGGGGCATCATGGACGGGGCGGGGATGGCGGCGGCGTTCGCGCTGGGCGCGGAGGCGGTGCACATGGGAACGCGATTCGTGTCGGCGGAGGAGAGCCCGGTCCACGCCAACTACAAGGCGGCGATCGTCGCGGCGAAGGAGACCGGCACATACGTGCTCAACAAGCGCGCGTCGCCGTGCATCCGCGCGCTCAAGACCGAACGGACGGCGGCGATGTTCGAGACCGGGCTGATGCCGCCCGATACCTTCGCGCGCATCCTCGACCTGTATTTCGGCGGCGACATGGAGGCCGCGGTCGGGCTCGCCGGGCAGACGGCGGGGCTGATCGACCGGGTCGAGCCGGTCAAGACGATCATCGACGACACGATCGCCGGGTTCTTCCGCGCGACGGCGCGGCTCGGGAGCTTGGCTCCCGGCTTCGGGTAATTCGGCAACACCGGTGCGCCGTCATCGATCCGGCATCGTCCCGTAACGAAGCCGTCACGAAGCGACCCTACCCCTGCGCAGGAACTCGACCGGCAGCGCCGTCGGTCGCTTCGGGGGCACCGGGCATGACGATGATGATGACGACGCTGCGGGCGAGCGCGGCGATTGGCGTGTCGATGATCGCGACGCTGGCGCAGGCGGCCGCTGTTCCCGCCGTTCCCGCGAGCGTCCCCGACGCCGCCGCGCCGATCCGCAATACCGACGACATCGTCGTCACCGCGACCAAGGTCAACAAGGAGACGCCGATCACGTCGTCGGTGTTCACCTTCGAACCGCAGTCGATCATCAGCCGCGCGGTGATCGACAAGGCGGTGCCGCCGACCGCCGACTTCTTCGACGTCACCCTGCTGACCCCCGGCGCGTCGGGCACGACCAACGGCAACGGTCCGGGCCTGAGCGAATCGAAGGTCATCCTGCGCGGCTTCAAGGACGGGCAGTACAACATCACCTACGACGGCGTGCCGTTCGGCGATTCGAACGACCCGACCCACCACTCGACCGCCTATTTCCCGAGCGGGACGTACGAGCGGATCATCGTCGACCGCGGCCCCGGGTCGGCAACCGACCTCGGCCAGGCGAGCTATGGCGGCAACGTCCACATCATCTCGCGCGAAGTCACCGACACCCGCTTCATCGAAGCACAAGGGGTCGCGGGCAGCTACAGCACGTTCCTCGCCCGCGGCACGGTCCAGACCGGCGCGTTCGACGCGCTCGGCGGGGCAAAGGCGGTCATCGTCGGCGAATACAAGCGGAGCGACGGCGCGCTGACCGGCTCGCAGGCGTGGTTCGTCAACGGCTACGGCAAGGTCGAGAAGCCGCTCGGCACGTGGGGCAAGCTCAGCCTGCTCGGCAGCTACAACCAGGACTTCTACTATCAGTCGGACAATAACGGCATCACCTGCGCCGCGACCGCGGCCGTCGCCGCCGGACGCCCGGCGCCGGGCTCGGTCGACCAGTCGACGTGCAACCCAACCTCGCAGATCGGCCTCTACGGCAAGAGCTTCGGGCTCGTCGACAGCCGCGACCGGCGGTTCGACGGGACGCGCTACGCGTCGAGCAACAAGGACTGGAACTGGACGAACAAGGCGACCGACTTTGAGATCCTGCGCTTCCAGGCGAAGATCACCGACCGGCTGACGTTCGACAACAAGACCTACACGTATTTCTACAAGAACTTCACCTTCTCGTCGGAAACCAGCGTGACGCTGTGCACGACCGCGACGAAGACGACGTGCACCGTCGCCAAGCCGACCAACACGATCGGCCAGACGACGACGGTCAACGCCGCGGGAGTCGCGGTGGTCAACCCGGGCAACATCTCGGGCTACACCAAGGTCAACCAGTACCGGACCTCGGGCGATATCGCACAGGCCAATTACGAGACGCCGATCGGCATCGCCAAGGCCGGCGTCTGGTACGAACATTCGACCTCGCACCGCTACCGCTACGCCTATGACATCACGCAGGCGTATGCGGCGGGGGCGCTCAACGCCTCGGGCTTCTTCGACTTCGCCGCCGCGTCGAAATTCTACAACCTGCGCTATACCAACACCGCGGTGAACGTGCAGCTCAACGGCCAGCCGGTGCCGCGCTACGTCGGCTACGACGAATATACGAGCTGGGACCAGATCCAGGGCTTCGGCGAGTTCGAGCTCAAACTGTTCGATAACCGGCTGACGATCACCCCGGGCGTCAAGGTCCAGGATTTCACCCGCAAGATCAACACGCCGATCGCCGCGCAGAGCACCCGCGTCGGCATCAAGGCGGAGGCGTCGTACAAGCCGACGCTGCCGTATGCGTCGATCAACTTCCTGATCCTGCCGAACCTGTCGGTCTACGGGCAGTTCGCCAAGGGCTTCCTCGTCCCCGCGCTGAGCAACAGCCTCGAGGTGGTCGTGCCGAACGCGAGCGGCGCGATCGTCGGGCAGCAGCTTCAGCCGACCAAGACGACCAATTATCAGGCCGGGATGGTCTACGCCGGCGACCGACTCAACATCGACTTCGACGGCTATTACATCCAGTCGAGCAACTCGACCTTCGTCGATCCGTCGACCAACATCGCGACGCAGAGCGCGAGCGGCGCGACCTATCAGGGCGTCGAAGGCCAGGTCAGCTACCAGATCATTCCCGGCCTGACCGGCATCGCCAACGGGTCGGTGAATAAATCGAAGCTCGACGCGACCAACAAGTGGCTCGCGCAGGCCCCGAGCTATACCGCCCTGCTCGGCGCGATCTACAGCCACAACGGCCTCAACCTGAGCTATCTGCACAAGTTCACCGGGCGTCAGTTCGCCGACACCAACGAGACCGTCCGGATCGGCGCGTACAACAACGGCATCGCGGCGGTGCAATACGAGTTCGGACACTACACTGTCGGCGTGACGGTCTACGACGTGTTCGATGATCGTTCGACGACGAGCATCGGCTCGTCGGCGACCGCGACTTCGGCGCTGTACTTCTTCCTGCCCGGGCGTAGTTTCCAGGCACAGGCGCGCGTCCGCTTCTAGCGCGATACGGCAACCCGAGGGACGGACCCAGCATGCGCATCCCGATCGTGCTCGCCGCGCTGCTGGCCGCCGCTTCCGCCGCCGCCGCGCCCGACGCGGCATATGTCGTGATGGGCGACGGCGGGGCGATCGCCAGGGTCGTGACGCCCGCCGCGACGTGCCCGGTGCTGCGCGTCGACGGACGCGACGTGGCGATGACGGTCCGCTTCGCCGCCGCCACCATGCCGCAGCGCCCGACCGCGTCGACGCCCGAGAATTCGAAGCCGTCGGTGTTCGCGTCGATGGTGTGCGACGCGATGCTCCCGGCGGGGGCGAAGCGCGCGCGGGTCGACGGCATCCGGCTGCCGGTGCCCAAACGCGACGTCCGCCGCATCGTCGTCATCGGCGACACCGGCTGCCGAATGAAGGCCGCCGACAACGCCTATCAGCCGTGCAACGACCCGGCGAAGTTCCCCTTCGCGCGGATCGCCACTGCCGCCGCGCGCTTCCGGCCCGACCTGATCGTCCACGTCGGCGACTATCATTACCGCGAGAACCCGTGCCCGGCGGGCAATGCCGGCTGCGCCGGGAGCGTCTGGGGCTATGGCTGGGACGCGTGGCGCGCCGACTTCT
>JBBSFF010000038.1:0-10816 GCA_038238995.1 Sphingomonadales bacterium | reverse complement strand
GTGATCGCCAGCGGCGGGGTTGCGGGGCCGGATGACATCACCGCGCTTCGGGGGCACGCGAACATCGAAGGCGTCATCGTCGGGCGCGCGATCTACGACGGGCGGTTGACGTTGCCCGATGCGCTGCGGTTGGCGGCGTGAGGGGCCCGCTTAAATCCTCGGAACGGGGAGGGAGACCGCGCGGCGTCTTCAGCCGCGTGGTGGAGGGGCGGTCGAGCGAACACAAAGGTCGAGCCCGCTCGACCGCCCCTCCGCCATCGCAAGGGCGATGGTCCCCCTCCCCCTGCGGGGGAGGATTTAAACGCGTGCGGCACCTCACATGACCCTCTCCGTCCGCGTCATCCCATGCCTCGACGTCGCCGACGGGCGCGTCGTCAAGGGCGTCAACTTCGCCCGGCTGACCGACGCCGGCGATCCGGTCGAGGCGGCGCGCGCGTACGATGCCGCCGGGGCCGACGAGCTGATCTTCCTCGACATCACCGCGACGCACGAGGAGCGCGGCATCATCCTCGACATCGTCCGGCGCACCGCGAGCGTGTGTTTCATGCCGCTCACCGTCGGCGGCGGGGTGCGGACGATCGACGACGTCCGCGCGCTGCTGCTGTCGGGGGCCGACAAGGTCGGGGTCAACTCCGCCGCCGTCGCGCGGCCCGACCTGATCGGCGAGCTGTCGCGCCACTTCGGCGAGCAATGCATCACCGTCGCGGTCGACGCGAAATCGGTCTCACCCGGCCGTTGGGAGGTGTTCACCCATGGCGGGCGGCGCGCGACCGGGATCGACGCGGTCGCCTATTGCATCGAGGCGGCGCAGCGCGGCGCGGGCGAGATCCTGCTGACCAGCATGGACCGCGACGGGACCAAGTGCGGCTACGACATCGACCTGACGCGTGCGGTCGCCGACGCGGTGCCCGTTCCCGTCATCGCGAGCGGCGGCGTCGGCGGGGTCGGCGACCTCGTCGAGGGCGTGCGTGACGGCCACGCCAGCGCAGTGCTCGCCGCGTCGATCTTCCACTTCGGCGAGGCGACGATCGCCGCCGCCAAGGCGCGGATGGCCGACGCCGGCATCCTCGTGCGGACGGTCTGATGGACCAGTTCGATCGGCTGCTTGCTGCCGTTGTCGCGCGCCGTGACGGCGATCCGGCGGCGTCGTACGTCGCCAAGCTCACCGCCAAGGGCCGCGCCAAGATCGCGCAGAAGCTCGGCGAGGAGGCGGTCGAAACCGTCATCGCGGCGATGGGCGACGACCGCGTGGCGCTGGTCGGCGAGGCGACCGACCTGATCTTCCACCTCGCCGTCCTGCTTGCCGACGCCGGCCTGACCTTCGACGACCTCCGCAGCGAACTCGTCCGCCGCGAAGGCGTGTCGGGGCTGACGGAAAAGGCGGGACGCTTCCCCTCCCCTTCAGGGGAGGGGCGAGAGACGCGCGCAGCGCGGCCCGGGGGTGGGGCATTTTCAAGCGGTGCGGTGCGCGGCGACTTCCCCACTCCCGGCCCCTCCCCTAAAGGAGAGGGGAGGTAAGCCCAATGCCCGTTCCCTCCCTCGCCCCTTACGACCCCGGCAACATCTTCGCGCGTATCCTGCGCGACGAAATCCCCTCGCGCCGGGTTTTCGAGGACGACTTCGCGATCGCCTTCCACGATTTGCACCCCCAGGCCCCGGTCCACATCCTGGTCATCCCGCGTGGGCCGTACGTGTCGTGGGCCGATTTTAGCGCGACCGCGTCCGATGCCGAGATCGCCGGGTTCGTCCGCGCGGTCGGCACCGTCGCGCGTGAACAGGGGCTCGACGCGCCGGGGTACCGCCTGCTGTCGAACGCCGGGCAGCACGCGCATCAGGAGGTGCCGCACCTCCACGTCCACATCTTCGGCGGCACGCAAATGGGGCTGATGCTGCCGCGCTGAGGCGTTCATGAAATTACCATGACGGCACTTGAAGGCCGTGCGCGAACGCCCATATGGCGTTTGCAGGTCAATCGATATGCTTCCGCTCCACCGCGCCGCGCTCGCTCTCGTCGTCACCTCGGCGGTAACGGCGGCGGCTTGGCTGCTGTTGTTCGCGGTTCCCGACCTGCTCGACCGGCACGACGACGGCGCGCTCGCAGTGGCGCTCGCGCTCGTCGCTGCCGTCCCGTCCGGCCTCGCGTGGGGCGCGATCCGGCTGCGGCTCCTGTTCGCCCCCGAGGATGACAACAATGACTGACGCGGTCGGCACCTATCTCGAGCGGCGGACTTCGCCGGTGCGGCGGCTCGGCTGGGTCGCCGGGGCCGTCGTGCTCGTCGCCGTCGCTGCGCTGTTCCTGTCGAACGCCTTCTTCCGCGTCCTGCCCGGCTATGTCGGCATCCGCGTCAACAACATCGGCTCCGACGCCGGCGTCGTCAGCCACGCGCTTCCGGTCGGCTGGTATTTCGCGCCGCCGGGGGTCAATTTCTACGAATATCCGGTGTTCACCCGAACCTACAGCTGGACGTCGTCGAAGACCGAGCAGAACACCGTCGACGAAAGCTTCGGCTTTCAGGACAAGAACGGCCTTGGCCTGCGCGCCGATATCGCCGTCGCGTACCACGTCGATCCGCTGCGGGCGCCGATCCTGTTCCAGCGTTACCGCGCCGACATGGACGCGATCATCGCCGGACCCTTACGCAACGCGATCCGCAACGCGATCGTCGAGCGCGCGTCGCAATTGGGCGTCGAGCAGATTTACGGCCCGCAAAAGGCGGCGCTGGTCAACGACGCGCTCAAGGACGTCCAGAAATACTTCACGCCCGTCGGCCTGCAGGTCGAGCAGCTGTACTGGGCGGGCAACATCATCGTGCCCGACGCGGTGCTCGCGCAGATCAACGCCAAGATCGCGAACGAGCAGCAAGCGCTCGCGGCGCAGGCGAACGTCGCCACCGCGACCGCCGACGCGATGGCGCGCGTGGCCAAGGCGAAGGGCGATGCCGAGGCGATCCGCGTCGAGGCGGAGGCGATCCGGACCAACCCCGAAATCGTCCAGCTGCGCGCGGTCGAGAAATGGGACGGCCGCCTGCCGACCTACACCGGCAGCGGCGCACCGCTGCCGTTCGTCGGGGTCAAGTAGGACGGTTGCCAGCCGCCCCCCGGCCCCGCCATAGCAGGCGACGGCGAGGTCGGGGGGAAGCGCGGTGCGGCTGGCGAGGGTGATCTATCTGGTGGCGGGGCTGTACGGCATCGCGGTGCTGGTGCCGGGGCTGCTGGCCGGTCCCGGTGCGGTGACGCCGCTGTTCTTTTATGCCTTCATGGCGTCGGCGCTCGTCTGGCAGGTCGCCTTCCTCGTCATCGCGCGCGATCCGGCGCGGTTGCGCGCGATGATGCCGGTCACCGTGCTCGAAAAGGCGGCGTTCTTCATCCCCGTCCTCCTGCTCCACCGCGCGGGCACGATCCCCGCCGACGCGACCTTTTATGGCGGCATGGTCGACGGGGCACTGATGGTCTTGTTCGCCGTCGCGTGGTGGCGGAGCGGAACCGCCCGCACGGCGTGACACCGCGGGGCACGGGCTGGTCCGCGTCGGATTGACTAGTAGGATTTCGCTTGCTTCCGTCGCGCGATGACCACGCCCACACCCACGCCTGCCCGCCGCACCCGCCACGACGGCTGGACCGAGGATCGCAAGGCCGCGCTTGTCGCCGCGCTCGAGCGCGGCGGCACGATCGCCGCGATCGCGGCGTCGGTCGGCATGTCGCGGCGATCGGTCTACCGGCTGCGGCTTCGCGCCGACGGCGCGGCGGTCGCCGCCGCATGGCCGAAAGCGGAGTTGATTCCGCACGATTTCTTTTTCGACATCATCGACCGTGGCCTCGACCGTGAGCAGGCCGCGTTCGAGGGGTACACCAACGTCAAACTCCTTCGCGAGCTCCGCGCCGAATTGCGCCGCGAACGCCGCCGCGCCTGGGCCGCCGTCCGCCGTGCGAAAGCCGGTGAAAAAGCCGGTCGTCGTGCGCAGGTTGGTGACCTTCACCCCGTCGCGCCGGTGACAAAAGCCGGTCGTCGTGCGCAGGTTGGTGACTTTCACCCGGCAGCAGCCGACGCGCATCGGGGTGAAAAGCCCGGTCGTCGTGCGCAGGTTGGTGACCTTCACCCGGTCACGCATGTGAAAAACCCGGTCGTCGCGTGAAGTTGTGTGACCTTTACATCGCGCGGCGGCGCTTCGGTTCGGTCGCACGATGTTAACGCTTGACCACCATACGCCCGTCGCGCCACGTTGCGGGTCAGCGAACATCAGCGCGGCGCGGCCCCCGACGGGGCGCGGCGGTCGAAGGGATCTCCAAATGGACTGGCGCATCAAGTCGTTGGACGCGATCCTCGCGACGGCCGAGCGCAAGCCGCTGACGCGGAGCCTCGGCGCGTTCCAGCTGACGATGCTCGGCATCGGCGGGACGATCGGCACCGGCATCTTCGTCCTGACCGCGAGTGCGGCGACCAAGGCCGGGCCGGCGATGATGATCAGCTTCGCGATCGCCGGGCTCGTCTGCTTCCTGACCGCGCTCGCCTATTCCGAACTCGCCGCGATGATCCCGGTGTCGGGGTCGGCGTACACCTTCAGCTACGCGACCTTCGGCGAGATGCCGGCGTGGACCGTCGGCTGGGCGCTCGTCCTCGAATACGCGATCGCATCGTCGGCGGTCGCGGTCGGCTGGTCGGGGTACATGGTCGGGCTGGCCAACCGCTTTTTCGGCATCGTCATTCCCAACACCTTCGTCCACGGGCCGTTCGACAAGGACCCGGGGCTGATCAACCTGCCCGCGCTGTTCATCAGCCTCGCGTGCGCGGCGCTGCTGCTCGTCGGCACCACCGAGAGCGCGCGGACGAACGCCGTTCTCGTCATGATCAAGATCGCCGCGCTGATCATGTTTCTCGTCCTAGCGCTGCCGTTCGTCGACCTCGCCAACTTTCATCCGTTCATGCCGACCGGCTTCTTCGCCCACGAGGTGCCCGATCCGCTCGCGCCGAACACGATGGTCGCGGTCGGCGTGTCGGCGGCGGCGGCGACGATCTTCTTCGCCTTCGTCGGTTTCGATTCGGTGTCGACCGCCGCCGAGGAGACGATCAACCCCAACCGCAACATCCCGATCGGGCTGATCGGCGCGCTCGGCGTGTCGACCGTCCTCTACATGCTCGTCGCCTACGCCGCGACCGGGTCGGCGGGGGCGCAGCCGGGCGGCGACCTGTCGCGGTCGAACGAGGCGCTCGCCTATGTCCTGCGCCACGTCGGCTTCCCATGGGCGGGCAATCTGCTCGCGATCGCCGCCGGCATCGCGCTGCCGTCGGTCATTCTGACGCTGATGTACGGCCAGACGCGGGTGTTCTTCGTCATGGCGCGCGACGGGCTGCTGCCGCGCGTCCTGTCGAGCATCCATCCCCGGTTCCACACCCCGCACGTCATCACGATGGTGACCGGCGTCTTCGTCGCGGTCTTCGCCTCGCTGTTCCCGGTCGATTCGCTCGCCGAGATCTCGAACTCGGGGACGCTGCTCGCCTTCCTTGCGGTCGCGGTCGGGGTCCTCGTCCTGCGTGTTCGCGATCCGAACCGTCGTCGCCCGTTCAAGACGCCGCTCGTCTGGGTCACCGCGCCGCTCGCCGCCGCGGGGTGCACGTTCCTGTTCTTCTCGCTGTCGAACTACACGCTCGAACTGTTCGTCGGCTGGGCGCTGATCGGGCTGGTGGTGTATTTCCTCTACGGTCGGACCCGGTCGAACGTCGCGCGCGGGATCGTCGACAACAGCGATCTCGATCTCGGCCATGCCGAGGCGGCGAGCTACAAGCCCTGAGAAAATCAGGCCCGGGGGTTCGCCTCCTCCTCGCCCTCGATGCGGTCGAGGACGTCCTCGGGCACGACATCGTTGACCGAATCGGCGATGCCCGGATGATCGGCGTCGTCAATCCCCAGCCGCCGGGCGATGGCGAGGTTGAGTTTAATCAATTGGGTTAATTCATGCTCAGCCAGTAGACTGATATGGAGATTAAGATCGTCGCGCCGGTCGTCGGCGGCGGCGGCGTTGTTCTGGGTGATCAGGATCAGGATCGACAGGAAGATCGCCTCGACCGAGGCGATGGTGCCGAGCAGGTAGAAATCGTGGTCGAACCGCGCGATCCCCAGCACCCACCCCCGGCTGGCGACCACATAGGCGGCGTAGAAGCCGAGGTTGGCGTAGGCGAAGGTCATCCGCCCGATCCGGCGGCCGATGCCGATCGCCATCCGCTCGCCACGGCTGGCGCCCGCCGCGACCGCCGACCGCCGCCGCGTCACCGCCTCGATATTGCGCTCGAGCGTGCCGCTGAGGTCGGCGCCGGGCGTGCCGGAAGCGGGGTCAGCCAAGCCGAGCGGCCACCAGCGCGGCAAGATCGCCCTCCGACCGTGCGCCGTAATGGCTGATGATCTCGGCCGCCGCGACCCCGCCTGCCCGCGCGCAGTCGGGGAGCGACCGGCCCGCCGCAAGCGCGCCAAGGAAGCCGGCGGCGAACAGGTCGCCCGCCCCGGTAGTATCGACGACCCGCGCGACCGGCTCGGCGGGGACGGCGTGGCGCGCGCCCCCGGCGATGACGACTGCGCCTTGCTCCGACCGGGTGACGACGGTGATCGTTGAATGGCGGGCCAGTTCGGCCATCGCCACGTCGAGGTCGCCGGTCTGGTACAGCGCGCGAACCTCGTTTTCGTTGCCGAACAGGATGTCGACATGGGTTCCGAGCAAGTCGCGGAAGTCGGCACCGTAGCCCTCGACGCAGAACACGTCGGACAGGGTAAAGGCGACCTTGCGACCGGCTTCGCGGGCGATCGCGATGGCCTTGCGCATCGCCGCGCGCGGGCCGACCGGGTCCCACAGATAGCCTTCGAGGTAGACGATCTGGCTGGCGCGGACGACGTCGGGGTCGATGTCGCTCTCGCTCAGTTCCTGGCACGCGCCGAGATACGTGCTCATCGTCCGATCGCCGTCGGGGGTGACGACGATCAGGCAGCGCCCGGTCGGCGGCCCGTCGGCCATCGGCGGGGTCGAGAACGCGACCCCGGCGGCGCGGATGTCATGGGCGAAGACGGTGCCGAGCTGGTCGGCGGCGACCCGCCCGACGAACGCCGGCCGCCCGCCCATCGCCGCGATGCCAGCAACGGTATTCGCCGCCGACCCGCCCGACACTTCGCGCCCCGCGCCCATGATGCCGTACAGCCGCTCGGCCTCGTCGGCGGCGATCAGGCGCATCGTCCCCTTGGGGATGGCGTGCTGTTCGAGGAACGACGCCTCGGCGGTGGTGATGACGTCGACAAGGGCGTTGCCGACGGCGAGGACGTCGTAGGTGGAGCTGGTCATCGTGATCCTTGTCGGCTGGTCGCGGACGGCCTAGCCTGGCTATAGCGCACGGGGCAAGTCGATGGAGCCCTGCCATGCGCCTGACGCCCCGTGTTGTCGTACTGCTGACCGTCGCCGGGTGCGGCGAAACCCCGCCGCCGAAGCCGCTGCCGGTCCCGGTCGCGTTCACGCCCGTGCCGGGGCTCGAGCGCATCCTCGGCCAACCGGCGACGACCGCGACGGCGCTGCTCGGGGTGCCGGGGCTCGATCGCCACGACGGCCCGGGGCGCAGCCTGCAGTTTGTCGCCGCCGGGTGCATCCTCGACCTGTATTTCTACCCCGACCCCGCCGCCGGCCAGCCGACCGCCCGCTATGCCGAGGCGCGCCACGCCGACGGCAAGCCCGACGAGACCGCGCGCTGCTTCTCGGCTCAGCTCGCGGCTCGGCTCGCGGCGAAGGGTCACGGCTAGGCCGCTTGCCGGTCGCGCGGCGGCTGTGTTAACGTGCACGTCAACCAACCTTGGGAGCGCGACCATGGACCTCAGCTTCTCCGCCGAAGACATCGCGTTCCGCGACGAGGTCCGGACGTTCATTGCCGACAACTACCCTGAAGGGCTCAAGGCGAAGTCGGAGGAGGGCGAGGAACTGTCGAAGGCCGACTTCCTCAGCTGGCACAAGACGCTCGCCGCCAAGGGCTGGGCCGGGATCGCGTGGCCGGTCGAATATGGCGGCACCGGCTGGACGAGCGTCCAGCGCTATATCTTCGCCGAGGAGAGCGCGCGCGCCGACGCGATGCGGCTGCTGCCGTTCGGCCTCAACATGGTCGGCCCGGTGATCTACACCTTCGGCACCCCCGAGCAGAAGGCGAAGTTCCTGCCGCGTATCCTGTCGGGGGCCGACTGGTGGTGCCAGGGCTATAGCGAGCCGGGCGCGGGGTCGGACCTCGCCAATCTGCGGACCAAGGCCGAGCGCTTCACCGGCGACGACGGCAAGGAATATTACCGGGTCAACGGCCAGAAGACGTGGACGACGCTGGCGCAGCACGCCGACTGGATCTTCTGCCTCGTCCGCACCGACCCGACGGTCAAGCCGCAGGAGGGGATCAGCTTTCTCCTGATCGACATGAAGACGCCGGGCATCACCGTCCGCCCGATCATCACCTTGGGCGGCGAGCACGAGGTCAACGAGGTCTGGCTCGAGGACGTCATCGTTCCGGTCGAAAACCGCGTCTTCCACGAGAACAAGGGCTGGACCTGCGCCAAGTTCCTGCTCGCCCACGAACGCACCGGCATCGCCGGGGTCGCGGCGTCGAAGCGCGGGGTCGAGCGGATCAAGTCGATCGCCCGGACCGAGACCGACAGCTTCGGCGACACCGCGCAGCCGCTGCTCGCCAACCCGTTCTTCAAGCGCAAGGTCGCCGAATTGGAGATCGACCTGACCGCATTGGAGTTCACCGAACTGAGGACGCTGGCGGGCGAGTCATCGGGCAAGGGTCCGGGGCCGGAGTCGAGCCTGCTCAAGATCAAGGGCACCGAGATCCAGCAGCGGATCACCGAACTCGCGCTCGAGGCGGTCGGCCACTACGGCGCGCCCTATTTCCGCGGCTTCGGCGAGGGCGACAACGAACATCCGATCGGCCCCGACTATGCCCACCGCGCTTCGCCGACCTACTTCAACATGCGCAAGACGAGCATCTACGGCGGGTCGAACGAGATCCAGCGGAATATCATCGCGAAGATGGTGCTGGGGCTCTGATCCTTCTGCCCTCTCCCCTTGAGGGAGAGGGACAGGTCGCGTAGCGACCAGGGAGAGGGGGCGTCGCCCCGCGCTGCGCCCCCTCTCCCTCCCACGCGCCAAGCGGCGCGCGGGTCCCTCCCTCTCCCTCAAGGGGAGAGGGCAAGAAAATATCGGGGACGGATCATGGACTTCAACTTCACCGACGAACAGACGATGCTGCGCGACTCGGTCGGGCGGTACCTGTCGGACACCTACACCTTCGACGCCCGCATGGCAGCGGTGAACGGCGAGAGCGGCTGGAACCCGGGCGTCTGGAAGGCCTTCGCCGAGGAGCTCGGCATCCTCGGCGCCCCCTTCGCCGAAGCGCATGGCGGCCTCGGCGGCGGCGCGATCGAGAACATGATCGTCATGGAGGAGATCGGCAAGGCGCTCGTCATCGAGCCGTATCTGTCGACCGTCGTCATCGCCGGCGGATTCCTCAAGGCGGCGGGCGGCGGCAACGCCGACGCGGTTATCCCGCGGATCATCGGCGGGCAGGTCGTCATCGCCTTCGCCTATGCCGAGCCGCAAGGGCGCTACAACCTCGCCGACCTGCGCACCACCGCGAAAAAGGATGGCGGCGGCTATGTCCTCAACGGCCACAAGGCGGTCGTTCGCGACGCGCCGTTCGCCACCCATTTCATCGTCACCGCACGGACCGGCGGCAGCCAGCGCGAGGCGGGTGGCGTGTCGGTGTTCCTCATCCCCGCCGATACCGCCGGCATCACCCGGCGCGACTATCCGACCGTCGACGGCGGGCGGGCGTCGGAAGTCTATCTCGAAAACGTCCGGGTCGCCGCCGTCCAGCTGCTCGGCGGCGACGGCGACGCGCTGCCGATGGTCGTGGCGGTCGTCGACGAGGCGATCGCCTCGCTCTGCGCCGAAGGGGCGGGGGTCGTCCGCAAGCTCCACGAGGGGACGCTCGACTACAGCCGCCAGCGCAAGCAGTTCGGCAAGGCGATCGGCGAGTTCCAGGTCCTCCAGCACCGCATGGTCGACATGTTCATGGAGGTCGAGCAGGCGGTCAGCATGACGCTGATGGCGACGCTCCGCCTCGACGAGCCCGACCGGTCGAAGCATGTCTCGTCGGCGAAGAACAAGATCGCCCGCGGGAGCCGCTTCGTCGGCCAGAGCGCGGTTCAGATCCACGGCGGCATCGGCATTTCGAACGAGCTCGCGATCGGCCATTATTTCAAGCGCGCGACGATGATCGAAAGTCAATTCGGCGACGCGGACTTCCACCTCGCGCGGTACGAAAGCCTGATGGACTAGCGCGTCCGCGCCAGCCACAGGAAGCGGGTGAGCAGCAACGCGGCCGATACCACGCTGGCGACGATCGTCCCCCAGACGATGCCGTTGACGCCGCCGCCGAGCGGGATAGCGAACACATATCCCGCCGGCAGCAGCACCGCGATATAGCTGAAAAAATGCGTCGCGCTCGGCACCCAGATGTCGCCGCGCGCGCGCAGCGACTGCGCGCCGACGACCTGCAGCCCGTCGGCGATCAGGAAAAACCATGCCGTCAACAGCAACGCGGCGGCCGACACCGCCTGCACCGCAGTATCGCGCGTGTAAGCAGCAGCGATCCAGTCGGCACCAACCCCGACCCCAACGCTGATCGCGAGCGTTACCGCGATCGTCGTGCCAAACCCGAGCAGCCCGGCGCGGCGCACACCGGCGGCGTCGCGCGCGCCGTAGGCGCGGCCGACCAGCACCGCCGTCGCCGCCGCCAACCCGAGCG
>JBBSFF010000037.1:0-10842 GCA_038238995.1 Sphingomonadales bacterium | reverse complement strand
AGGGGCCGTGAGCGGGGGGTTCAGCGAGGCCGCGCGGGCGCAGGCGTCAAGGTTTCGCAGGGTGCGGTGCCCGCGCATTCGCGCGCGTCAGGCGACCCATGCCAGATCGTCGAGGTGGAGTTCGGCCGCCGGGGTGCGGCCCCAGTCGTCGCGCTGGACGCGCCCCGCGACGAAGCACCAGCGTCCGTCCGCCCCCGCCAGCGCGAGCCCGAGCGGGGTGTCGCCCGACCGGAACGCCATCGCCTTGAGCCGCGCGCCGTCCGCCCCCATCAGTATCGCGCGGACGTGGTTGTCGCCGACGATGTCGACCTTCGCCACCCGCCACGGCCCGCTGGCGACGCGCGGCGCGGGCCAGCCCTGGCCGTACGGCCCGGCGGCGTCGAGTAGCTCGGTCAGCTCGACGCACACCCCGCGCGGGGCGAGCGCCGCGTCGAGCTTCAGCGCCGCGCGCGCGCTCGACCGCCTGACGTCTCCACCGAGGCGCTCGTCGAGGAACACCGCGAATTCGTCGATCCGTGCCGCGTCGATCGTCAGCCCCGCCGCCATAGCGTGCCCGCCCCCGGCGATCAGCAGCCCCAAGTCCTTCGCCGCGAGCACCGCGCCGCCGAGGTCGACGCCGGGGACCGATCGCCCCGACCCCTTGCCGATCATCCCGCCGTCGGGCGCGGCTTCGAGCGCGATGACGATCACCGGGCGCTTGAGTTTGTCCTTCAATCGGCTCGCGACGATGCCGATCACGCCGGGGTGCCAGCCACCACTGGCGATGACGGCGACGGCGGCGTTGCCGGTACGGTCGGTCAGCGCCGCCGCCTCGTCGGTCACCGCCGTCTCGATTGCGCGGCGCTCGACGTTGAGCCGGTCGAGTTCGGCGGCCAGGGTCGCGGCTTCGTGCGCGTCGAGCGTTGTCAGCAACCGGACGCCGAGATCAGACTTGCCGACCCTCCCGCCGGCGTTGATCCGCGGCCCGAGCGCGAAGCCGAGGTCGCGCGCGAGCGGGGCGCGCTCGATCCCCGCCACCTGCGCCAGCGCGGCGAGCCCGAGGTTGCGCCGCGCCGCCATCACCTTCAGCCCCTGCGCGACGAACGCGCGGTTGAGCCCGGTCAGCGGCACGACATCGGCGACGGTGCCGAGCGCGACGAGGTCGAGCAGGTCGAGCAGGTTCGGCGCGGCGCGGTCGACGAACCAGCCACCGGCGCGCAACGTCCGGACGACGCCGACCGCCACCAAAAACGCCATGCCGACTGCCGCCAGATGCCCGAACGCCGCGCCGTCGGTCTCGTCGAGTCGGTTCGGGTTGACGACGAGCGCGGGCGGCAGCGCAGTCGACGCCTGGTGGTGGTCGACGACGATCACCTCGACCCCTTCTCCGCGCGCGGCGGCGAGCGCGTCGAACCCCTGCGTGCCGCAATCGACGGTGACGATCAGCGTCGCGCCCGCACCCGCGAGCGCGAGCATCGCGGGCGGCGAGGGGCCGTAGCCCTCGAGCAGCCGGTCGGGGATATACGCGCTCGCGACCCCGCCGCAGTCGCGGATCAGGCGGATCAGCAGCGCCGCGCTCGTCGCCCCGTCGACGTCGTAGTCGCCGAACACGACGACCGGCTCGGCGTCGCGGATCGCGCGCGACAGCCGCAGGCAGGCGGCGTCCATGTCGCGGAAGATCGACGGGTCGGGCAGCCAGTCGCGCAGTTTCGCCGAGCTCAGCCGGTCGAGGTCGACCGCCGCCGCGCCGCGTGCGCGGAACAGCTGGTCGACAAGGTCGTCGACGCCGTGCCCCGCGCCCGGTTCGATCCCGCCGCGCCACTCCCAGCTCTGGCCGAGGACGGAGGCGGTGACGTTGAACACGGGGATCATCGGGGTGGTCTTACGGCGTCCCCCGATTGCGCTCAAGCGGCGCGCTCAACCCGCCTGGGGCGCGCGCCGCTGCGGGATCGAGAAGAATAGTTTGCGGAAGCTGATCATCACCGAACGCCCGACCGGGTCGATGTAGGCGGGCTGGTATGCGATCGGGGTCGCCCCGGTCGCATCGCGAACGCGGATGCGCGCGTCGGTGATGTTGGTCACCGCGAACGTCAGCCGCGTGCCACGGAGCCACGGGTGATTCTTGACCAGCCCCGGTATCTGCCCAAGGCTCGCGAACAGTCGCAGGTTGGCGGTGGCGATCGGCGAAAACGTCAGCGCGCCGTTGGGGTCGGCGGCGCTCGCGTCGACCCGAGTTCCCGAGGAATAATGTCCCGACAGCCGCGCGCCGAGCGCGTTCTTCGAAAAGCCCGCCTGGAGCTCGACCTCGTCGCGCGATTGCCCGCCGTCGTTGCCGGTCGCGCCGCCGTTCAGGCGATCGAGCAGCGGCACACCCGGGCGGATCAGGACGTCGTCACGGAGCGTGCGGTTGTAGTAGAGCGCGAAATTGATCCGCCCGCTGTTCTGGCCGCCGAAGCCGCCCGGTCCGCCGCGACCGCCGCCCGGCGCGCCCGTGCCGCCGCGACCGCCGCCCGGCCCGGCGCCTGCGGGGGACCCGGGGGCCCCGCCGCCGGGGGTACCGGGGGCCCCGCCGCCGCGGCGCTGCCCCGCGGCGGGGTTGATCGCGGTCGACTTGATCGGGATCGTCAGGTTCAACCCCAGCCGCAGCGTGTCGCTCGCCTCGCGCGCGAAGTTGACCGGGCGCGCGTCGAGCTGGGTCAGCGCCCCGCTCGCATCTCGGACGAAGCGTCCCGGAAACGCCGCCTCGATCGCTGCGCTCGTCGCCGGAAACGCGGCGATCGCATTGTCGGTCCGCGTTCGCACATAATTCGCCGTCAGCGTCAGGTCGGGCTTCGTCATCGCCTTCAGGTTGAGTTCGATCTTGGTCACGTCGCGGCGGCTCGCAACGAGCGCTGCGTTGCCGCCGGTGACCTGCGTGACGAACGCGGTCGTGCCGCGCGCGGGGTCGAAGATCGCGACGTTCGGCGTGACGACGACCGGTCCCTGCAGCTGTTGCGCCGACGGCGCGGCGTCGTCGATCGTCCGGCTGGCGAGAACCGACAGCGGCGCGACCGGCACCCAGTTGAGGCCGTAGCCGACTGTCGTCAGCGTGCCGAAGTCCGACAGCGTCTGCGCGGCGAAATTGCCGTTGAGCGTCAGGTCGCCGATGGCATCGCCAAACCCCGACTTGCGGCTGGTGACCGGCAGGTCGAAGTTGACCCGCCCGCTGCCGAGGTCGCGTTTGAAATGTGTCGTCGTGACCGTGCCCGCGCGGGTCGAGGTGCCGTCGAAGCCGCTCGCGCTGCCGAGCAGCTTGACCGATACGTTCGCCGCTCCCGCCGGCAGGTCGATCAGCGCTCCCGACACCAGCGCGTCGATCGTGCCGTTGGTCGACAGGCTGCGCGCGACATCGGGGTCGCGCAGCACGACGCCACCGTTGAACGGGCCGAACGGATCGCCGCCAGCGGTGACCGCCGCCTGGAACGCGGCTGCATTCGCCCCGCGGACGGTGCTCGTGCGCGCGTCGGTCCGGTCGAAATTGCCGGTCACCGACCAGCGCCAGCGCGGCCCGTCGCCGCTGAGCAGGCCCCCGCCGTGGACCGCCGAGGTCTTGCTCTCACCGATCAGCGGTCCGAGCCCGGTCGCGTAGCGGAGGACGAGCGGCGGCCCCGCGACCGGCGCGAACGGGCCGGGCGGCACCGTCAACAGCGCCGTCGCCAGCCCGTTCCGCCCCGCCGCCTCGTCGTACTGGACGCGCAGGTTCGCGGTCGCCGACAGGCCGCCGGCGAGCACCCGGTTGTAGACGGTATTGACCGAGGCGGTATCGGCGGCGCGCGTCAGCGTGCGGAATTGGGTGACATCGGGAACCGGCGGCGACGGCGCGACTGGGCCGGTGAACGGCCCGGTGACGATGCCGCGATCGGCTTCGGTCAGCGGGTCGGTGTGGCTGTATTTGACGTCGAGGTTGAGCCGGCCGTCGCTCTGGATGCGCAGATAGTCCGCCGATGCCTCGGCCTTGGCCGCGCCGCCGTCGGTCGCGCCGCCGCCCTCGATTTCGCCCGTCTCGGCGCGAAAACGCGGGCGAAGGACGAAGTTGACGACGCGCTGGTCGGCGGGCGCGCCGTATTTGAGCGCGACCTCCTCGGGCAGAATATCGACGCGCAGGATCGCCTCGGTCGGGATGTCGCGGATCTCGTTGAAGCCCGACACACGCCGCCCGTTGACCAGCACCAGCGGCATGCCGCCCTGTCCGCGCCCCGACCGCGTCTGCGGCGCGAGTTCAGCGAGCAGCTGCGCGACCGACGATACGCCGTAACTGCGGATGTCGGCCGGGCTCAGCTGGATTTCGGCCTTGATGTCGCCCGCCACCGATCCGGGCGGACGCGAGCCGGTGACGACGATATCGGGCTCGTCCGCCTGCTGTCCCGCCGCCGGAACGGCGAGTCCCGCGACCACGACCGCGCCGAAAACGAATTTTGTCACCAACCCCACGATCGCCTTACGCCACAAGAGTGTTACATCCCTTAGCGTTATTTTTCCTCAGAGCGGAAAGTCCCTTGGCGCGAGAATCAGTGATGCCCGACGACGGAGCCGAACGATGACGCCGCCCCCCGCGCACCGGATCGAGTTGACCGACCGGGCCGAGGCGCACGACCGCGACGCGCTCGCGCAGTTGCTGACCGGTTTCAACGCGCAGCTCCTCGGGCCGCCCGATCTCCACCCGCTCGCGGTGCTGATCCGCGATGACGCCGCCGGGCTGCTCGGCGGGCTGTGGGGACGAACGTCGTTTCGCTGGCTGTTCGTCGAATTGTTGTTCGTGCCCGACGCGCTGTGCGGGCAGGGTGTCGGCACCACGCTGCTCGCGATGGCCGAGGACGAGGCGCGCGCGCGCGGCTGCACGGGGGTGTGGCTCGACACGCTCAACCCCGACGCGGCGCACTTCTACCAACGCCACGGCTACGCGCAGTTCGGCGCGCTGCCCGATTATCCGCTGGGAAATACCCGCTTATTCCTGTGCAAGACCATCGACTGACCGGCGCAGCCGCCCGCCCGCCGGTGTCTATAGCAGTTTTTCGATCGCGCCGCGGATTGCCTCGGGCTTCGTCGCCGGGGCGAAGCGGGCGACGACGGTGCCGCGCCGGTCGACGACGAACTTGGTGAAGTTCCACTTGATCGCCTCGCTGCCGAGCAGGCCCTTCGCCGCGCGCTTGAGGTAAGCGAACAGCGGGTGCGTGCCGGGGCCGTTGACCTCGACCCGCGCGAACATGGGGAAGGCGACGGCGTAGGTCAGCGCGCAGAAATCGGCGATCTCGGCGGCGTCGCCCGGCTCCTGCGCGCCGAACTGGTTGCACGGGAAGCCGAGCACCGCGAGCCCGCGCCCGCTAAGGTCCTCGTGGAGTTTTTCGAGGCCGGCATATTGCGGGGTGAAGCCGCACTTGCTCGCGGTGTTGACGATCAGCCGGACCTGCCCCGCGTAGGTGCCGAGCGAGGCGGGCTCGCCGGAAAGGCTCGTCGCGGTGAAGTCGTCGATCGTCGCCATAGTTGGCTCCCCCGCGCAATGTGCACTGATGCTCGCACCGTTCGCCGGCTCACGCAACGTTGGCGGCGAGGAGCGTGGTGAGCCAGATATCCAAACGCCGTCATCCCCGCTTTCGCGGGGATGACGAACGGTAAAGGGCTAGCGTTATCCCCGCGACGGTCACGTCCGAAAACCGCCAGACTTGCCCCGGTAACGCGCGTAGACCGGGCGGCATGACGACCACTCCACTCGACCCGCCGCTCGATCCCGCCGCGTGCTACGCCGCAATGGAAATCCGCGATCCCACCGCCGACGGGCGCTTCTTCACCTGCGTCAGGACCACCGGCATCTTCTGCCGTCCGGTCTGCCCGGCGCGGACCCCGCTCGCGAAGAACGTGACCTTCGTCCGGACCCCCGCCGAAGCGGTCGCGGCGGGGTATCGCGCGTGCAAGCGCTGCCGCCCCGACAGCGCGCCGGGCAGCGCGGCGTGGACCGGCAGCGCCGCGAGCGTCCGCCGCGCGCTCGCGCTGATCGACGCGGGCGTGCTCGACGAAACGCTCGGCGTGAGAAACGGGGTCGATACCCTCGGCGACCGGCTCGGGCTCGGCGAGCGACAAGTGCGGCGGCTGTTCGGCAAGCACCTCGGTGCGCCCCCGGTCGCGGTCGCGCAGGCGAAGCGCCTCGCCGCGGCGAACGATCTGATCGATGCCGCGACGCTGCCGATGGCGCAGGTCGCGCTCGCCGCCGGGTTCGGCAGCGTCCGCCGCTTCAACGAACTCTACCGCGCCGTCCACGGCGAGACCCCGGCAGCGCGGCGCGCCCGCATCGCAAAAGGAACGACGATGACCCTGACGCTTTCGCACTACTCGGCCCCGGTCGGCGGGCTGCTGCTCGTCACCGACGGCGACACGCTCCGCGCGCTCGACTTCGCCGATTTCGAGCCGCGGATGCGAACGCTGCTGACCCGCCACTATGGTGCGGTGACGCTCGTCGACGGCGACGCGCCGCCCGCGATCACTGCCGCGCTCGATGCCTATTTCGCCGGCGATGCCACCGCGCTCGATGCGTTGCCGGTGGCGACGGGGGGGAGCGATTTCCAGCGATCGGTCTGGGCGGCGCTGCGCGCGATCCCGGCGGGGACGACGACGGGTTACGGCGCGCTCGCGGCGTCGCTCGGCAAGCCCGGCGCCGCGCGCGCGGTCGGCCTCGCCAACGGCGCGAACCCGATCGGCATCGTCGTGCCGTGCCACCGCGTGATCGGCGCGAACGGCACGCTGACTGGCTACGCGGGCGGCGTCGCGCGCAAGGAATGGTTGCTGCGCCACGAAGGCGCGCCGGTTCAGCCGCGCAGCTCGCCCAGCGCCGCCACCGCTGCATCGAGCGTCATCGGCCGGGCGAGCAGGTAGCCCTGCGCCATCGCCACCCCGAGCCCGCGCAGCGTCGCGAGTTCGGCCGCGGTTTCGACCCCTCGGCGACAATCCGGCGGCCGGTCTTCGCGGCGAAGGCGACGAGCGCGGCGACGAGCGCCCGGCGGACCGGGTCGGCGTCGACGTCGCGCGTCAGGCTCATGTCGAGCTTGATCAGGTCGGGGCCGAGGCTGAGAATGTGCCGCAGGCTCGAGTAGCCCACCCCGGCGTCGTCGATCGCCACGCGCAGGCCGTCGCGGCGTAGCGGCGCGAGCCGGGCGAGCAGCGCCGGATAGTCGACGATCGTCGCGTGTTCGGTGATTTCCAGGACGAGCCGGTTGCGCGGTGCCGAGGCGAGCGCCGCGTCGAGCGCGCCGTCGAGGATCGTCGCGGGGGAGGCGTTGACCGCCAGATACACCTCCGGTGGCAGCGCGGCGAGGCCGGCCAGCGCGCTGCGGATGGCGACCACCTCGAGTTCGATGCCAAGCCCGGCGTCGACCGCCTCGGCGAACCAGAGATCGGGGGTGCGGTACGGTTCGGGGGCGAACCGCGCGAGGCTTTCGACCCCGACCGCGCGGCCCGAAGCGATGTCCCAGATCGGCTGATAGGCGATCGTCAGCGCCGCCGCGTCGATCACCGACCCGATCCGCGTCGCCGACTCGCGGGCACCCTTCGACTGGGCATAGTCGCGGTTGATCTCGAACGCGGCGATGTCGGCGAAGGCGCGCAGCACGCCGAGGTCGCGCGAACCGAGCGACGCGTCGGCGGCAAAGCCGAGGCAGCAGAACATGCCGAACGGTTCGCCGCCGGGCAGCCGGATCGGCACGCTGACATGGCTGCCGATCGGCGCGTCGCGCGTGATCGGCAGCGCGACCGCGATCGGTTCGGCGGCGGTGTCGGGGATCAGCTCGGGGAGCCGTCCGGCAAGGATATGGCGGCAATAGACGTCGTCGAGCGCCATCGAATCGCCGACCTTGACCAACGCCTCGCACCCCGGCGCGTCGACATGGCGAAAGACCGACAGGTCGCCGACGAATTCGGAAACATAAGCGACCTGCATGCCGAGATGGGTGCGCACGGCGTGGAGCGCGCGTTCGACGACCGCGTCGTTGCCGTTGCTCGACCCGAAAAACCCGCGGGCGAAATTGGTCATCTGCATTCGGCTGCCCCCCTCGCCCCTGGGACTAGAACGCGCGGCGGGCGGACTATTTTAGCGCTACACCGCGAACTCGACGATCACCGCGTCGACCGCGAGGCTGTCGCCGACCTTGGCGCGCACCTCCTTGACCGTCGCCGATTTTTCGGCGCGCAGGATGTTCTCCATCTTCATCGCCTCGATCGTCGCCACCGCCTGCCCCGCCTCGACGCGGTCGCCCGCCTGCACCGCGAGCGACACGAGCAGCCCCGGCATCGGCGACAGGACGAAACGCGACAGGTCGGGCGGCACCTTGACGAGCATGTGGCGCGCGAGCTCGGCGGCGCGCGGCGTTAGCACGCGGACGTCGGCCGCGCGCCCGCCGGTCGTCAGCCGGAAGCCGACAGCGCGACGATCGACCGCAACCGACACCTCCTCGCCGTCCACGCGCGCGACGAACAGCGGCTCGCCGACGCGCCAGTCGGTCGTGACGCGTATTTCCCGCTCACCGATCAGCAATTCGAACGCATCGCCGGTCGCGAGCACCCCGACCGGCACTCGTTCGCCGTCGAGTTCGACCACCCAGTCCTCGCCGAACACCGCGCCATTGCCGCTCAACTGCCCGTCGATCAGCTGCGCGCGCTCAACGAGGATCGTGTTCATCACGGCGGCGGACGCGATCATCGCCGTCGTTCCGGCCTCGCTCGCGGGCGACCCGTGAAAGCCGTCGGGATATTCCTCGGCGATGAATGCGGTCGTGACCTGCTCCCCCGCCTGAAAGCGCGGATGCGCCATCACCGCCGCAAGAAAGTCGATATTATGCCCGATCCCGCGGATCAGATACCGGTCGAGCGCCTTCGCCTGCGCCGCGATCGCTTGCCGCCGCGTCGGCGCGTGGGTGATCAATTTGGCGATCATCGGGTCGTAGAAGCGGCTGATCTCGCTGCCCTCGACGACCCCGGTGTCGACGCGGACCGGGGGCGCGGGGGGCACGTACGTCGCCAGCCGCCCGATCGACGGCAGGAACCCGCGATACGGGTCCTCGGCGTAGATCCGCGTCTCGATCGCATGCCCGTCGAGGCGGACGTCGGCCTGCCCGAACCCCAGCGGCTCGCCCGCCGCGACGCGGATCATCGCCTCGACGAGGTCGACCCCGGTGATCGCCTCGGTCACCGGATGCTCGACCTGCAGCCGTGTGTTCATCTCGAGGAAGTAGAAGCTGCGGTCGGCCCCGGCGATGAATTCGACCGTCCCGGCGCTAGTGTAGCCGACCCCCCGCGCCAATGCGACCGCCTGCTCGCCCATCGCCCGGCGCATCTCCGGCGTGACGAACGGCGAGGGGGCCTCCTCGACGACCTTCTGGTGGCGCCGCTGGATCGAACAGTCGCGCTCGTTCAGATAGACGATCGTGCCGTGCGCGTCGCCGAGCAGCTGGATTTCGATGTGGCGCGGCTGCTCGATGAACTTTTCGACGAACACCCGGTCGTCGCCGAAGCTCGCCTTGCCTTCACGCCGCGTCGCCTCGAAGCCGTCGCGGACGTCGGCCTCGCTCCACGCCAGCCGCATCCCCTTGCCGCCGCCGCCGGCCGACGCCTTCATCATCACCGGATAGCCGATCTCCCCGGCGATGCGCACCGCGTGTTCGGTATCGTCGATCTCGCCGACGAAACCCGGCACCACCGACACCCCTGCTGCCAGGGCCCGCCGCTTCGATTCGATCTTGTCACCCATCGCCGCAATCGCCGGAGCCGGCGGCCCGATAAAGGCGATCCCGGCCGCGCTCAACGCCTCCACGAACGACGCGCGTTCGGACAGGAAGCCATAGCCCGGATGCACCGCCTCCGCGCCCGTCGCCTTGCACGCAGCGATGATGGCATCGGCGAGCAGATAGCTTTCGGCAGCAGGCGCCGGCCCGATCCGCACGGCTTCGTCGGCGAGCCGGACATGCAGCGCGGCGGCATCGGCGTCGGAGTAAACCGCCACCGTCGCAATCCCCATCGCCCGCGCCGAGCGGATCACCCGGCACGCGATTTCACCCCGATTGGCGATAAGGATTTTGGTGAACATGCGCGCTCCCTGACGCGGAGGCTTGAAGCGGCTGGGCGGCAGGGCGTCAAGCGTTGACACATACAGTGCTTGTTGCAACGCCGTAACGATATGACTTAGAGTTCGTCAACAATTGGGGAGAGCGCAAATGTCGCGAAAGATGCTTGCCGCCGTGTTGATCGGCCTTGCTGCGATCGGTGCCGCGCCGGCAGGTCAGCCGGCCGTTACGATGACGATGAAGGGAGCCAATTCGACTCCCCTGCCGGGGGGTGGCGAGCGGCAGCCGCTGGGCAACCGGGACATGCAGGCAATCCAGAGGCTGCTCGGCAAACGTTCGACCGAAAAGCTCGATTGCCATTGCTTCCGCCACCGCATCTGTGACGGCCATAACTGCACGGTCGAAATCGAATGTTACGGGATAGCCTGTTCGAACTGAAACAGCGACCTGAACCGGTGGCGCCCGGCGGGCGCAGCTACTGGTAGGCCTAATGAACCGGCCCTATTAGGGTGAGGTGCTGCGCGAGCAGATCGTGCCCTCGCCGAACTGTTCCAGGGCAAGCGCCCCGCCATCCCCTATGTCGACGCGGCGGCGGTGTTCAAGAAAGCCGGCAAGGATGCGCCGGAGCAGGAGGGGCTGGATTTGTAGGCCGGGTTGACAAAACAGCCGATATGGTTATATTGACAGCTGTAGGAGATTTTTGGCGTTCTGGTTTCGATTGAGCCACTTATCACGCAAATTTATACGATTCAGGTGTCAAGATAGAGTCAACTTATCTTCT
>JBBSFF010000036.1:0-10858 GCA_038238995.1 Sphingomonadales bacterium | reverse complement strand
TACCGATGGTGGATTACACCGCAAAAGCATTGAGCAGGTTGATCGCATGACCGAAGACACGATGGTTACCCCCGACGACGGCACGCATGGTGCTACGAGCGCCGCCGCGCCGGGCGCGAGCGAGGCCGAAACCGGCGCGCCGAGCCACGAGGACGCGCTGCGCGAGCGCGACGACGAGATCGCCAGCCTCAAGGACCGTCTGCTCCGCGCCGCCGCCGAGACCGAGAACGTCCGCCGCCGCCTCGAGCGCGAGAAGGTCGACGCGTCGAGCTATGCGATGACCGGCTTCGCGCGCGACCTGCTCGGGGTCGCCGACAACCTGCGCCGCGCGATCGGCGCATTGCCCGCCGACGCGCCGGGCTTCGAGGCGGTCAAGACCGGGATCGAGGCGACCGAGCGCGAGATGACCAACGTCCTCGCCCGCCACGGGATCACGCGGGTCGTCACCGACGGCGCGAAGCTCGACCCGAACCGGCACCAGGCGATGCTCGAAGTCGACAGCGAGCACCACGAACCCGGTGCGATCGTCGCCGAGCTGCAGGCGGGGTACACGATCAAGGATCGCCTGCTCCGCCCGGCGATGGTCAGCGTCGCCAAGGCGAAGGCCGACGCGGCGTAACCGATCGGGCGGGGGGCCGACGATGATCATCCTGATTGCGCGCTGCGAGATCGACCCCGCCGCGCTGCCGCGCCTTCGCCCGATGCTCGAGCGGACGATGCGGCTGACGTGGGACGAGTCGGGGTGCCTGAGCTATTCGATCGCGGTCGAAAGCGAAGCCGAAGGCGTGATCACGATCGTCGAACGCTGGGAAAGCGAACGCGCCCTGCTCGACTATCTGGCGACCCCGGCGATGCTCGACTTCCACGACGCGGTGCAGGCGGCGCTGATCACGATCGACGCGCGCATCTACGACGTCGCGGGTGAGCGGTCGCTGCCGCCGCCGCCGATCCGCAAGGCGGCGCTCAGCGTCGTCGGCGCGGCGAACGGGATCAGCGCGGCGTAGGCCGAGCGCGCAGGCGCTTCGGCGACGCGGGCACTTTCGTCGAGGAAATACGCGTCGGCGACGATGCACGCTTGTTGTTCGATCCCGTATTCGGCGAACGGCTTGTCCGGCACGAGCGGCAGATAGGTGTACCGCGCCCACGGCATCCGCCGCAGCGGCAGGCGGACGCCACATTGATGCTGCCAGACGTGAACGAGTTCGTGGACGAACAGCGCCCGCGACGCGAGCCCGGCGGCGGCGAAATCGTCGCGCCACTCGATACCCTTGGGATGGAACCAGAGATGGCCGTCGGGGGCCATGACGGTCGCACGCGGCTGGAACCAGAACCATTTGCCGCGTCGGATCGTGACCGGATCGGGGTCGAGCGCGTCACCGAACACGCGCGCGGCGAGGTCGCGCTCGCCGGACGTCAGCCGGCGCGACGCCTCAATGCGCGCCATGCGATATCGACATGGAGATGTCGACCGGCGCATCGGCACCGGCGGCGCGCACAGCGGCGTCGACCTTAACGACCGCGCCGTCGGCGAAGCGGAAGACGAGCGGCAGCGTCGCCCCCGGCTTGACGCGCGCGGGGACGTCGAACAGCATGAGGTGCCGACCGCCGGGCGCGAAACCGACTTTCGCGTTCGCGGCGACGCGCACCGATGGCAGCGCGTCCATCCGCATGACGCCGCCCGCCATGCTCATGCCGTGCACCTCGGCGCGCGCGAGCGGCGACGCGACCGTGACGAGTTCGATCGGCGTCGCGCCGGCGGTCAATGTGAAATAGCCCGCCGCGGGCCGTCCCGGCACGGCCGCGAGGCGTACCCACGCTCCCGACACCCGCGGCGCGGCGGCGGCGGCGGGCGGAAGACCGACGACCATCGCCGCGATCAGCAAGGCGACCGCACCGGCGCACGCCAGCCAACCGAACGTTCGAACCATCGTCAGGCTTCCCACGATCCCGCAGCGGTTTCTAATGCATGGCGCGGCGCGGGTCCATGCGGCGGTAGTCGCCGCGACGGCGTGAAGCGTCGCCACCGTCGCCGCCGCTTGCAGCGACTTTTTGGCTCACTATATCCGCCGGGCGCAGCAGGCTGGCGTCGCTTCGCGCAAGGACGGCCAGCCGGCGGCAGTTGTCGACAAACACAGATACGAAGGACTGATATGGCCAAAGTCATCGGGATCGACCTCGGAACGACCAACAGCTGCGTTGCCGTCATGGAAGGCAGCACTCCGAAGGTGATCGAAAACGCCGAAGGCGCGCGCACCACCCCGTCGCAGGTCGCCTTCACCAAGGACAAGGAACGCCTCGTCGGCCAGCCGGCCAAGCGCCAGGCGGTGACGAACCCCGAGAACACGATCTTCGCGGTCAAGCGGCTGATCGGGCGGACGTTCAGCGATCCGCTGACGCAGAAGGACGCCGCGCTTGTCCCGTACAAGATCGTCAAGGGCCCCAACGGCGACGCGTGGGTCGGCGCGGGCGGCGAGGATTATTCGCCGTCGCAGATTTCCGCCTTCATTCTGCAGAAGATGAAGGAAACCGCCGAGGCGTATCTCGGCGAGACCGTGACGCAGGCGGTCATCACCGTCCCGGCGTACTTCAACGACGCGCAGCGCCAGGCGACCAAGGACGCCGGCAAGATCGCCGGGCTCGAAGTCCTGCGCATCATCAACGAACCAACTGCCGCTGCGCTCGCGTACGGCCTCGACAAGCAGGGCGCCAAGACGATCGCGGTCTACGATCTTGGCGGCGGCACCTTCGACGTGTCGGTGCTCGAGCTCGGCGACGGCGTGTTCGAGGTCAAATCGACCAGCGGCGACACCTTCCTCGGCGGTGAGGATTTCGACGCCAAGGTCGTCGAGTTCCTCGCCGAGGATTTCCGCAAGGCCGAGGGGATCGACCTGAAGAAGGACAAGCTCGCTCTCCAGCGGCTCAAGGAAGCCGCCGAGAAGGCGAAGATCGAGCTGTCGTCGTCGGCGTCGACCGAGGTCAACCTGCCGTTCATCACCGCCGATGCGACCGGGCCAAAGCACCTCGTCAAGACCGTCACCCGGACCGACCTCGAGCGTCTGGTGATCGATTTGATCGAGCGCACCCGCAAGCCGTGCGAAGACGCCATCGCCGAAGCGGGCATCAAGAAGACCGAGATCGACGAGGTCGTCCTCGTCGGCGGCATGACGCGGATGCCGCGCGTCCGCGAGTTCGTGAAGGCGTTGTTCGGCAAGGAACCCAACACCAGCGTCAACCCCGACGAAGTCGTCGCGATGGGTGCCGCGATCCAGGCGGGCGTGCTGCAGGGCGACGTCAAGGACGTGCTGCTGCTCGACGTGACGCCGCTGTCGCTCGGCATCGAGACGCTGGGCGGGGTGTTCACGCGGATGATCGACCGCAACACGACGATCCCGACGAAGAAGTCGCAGACCTATTCGACCGCCGACGACAACCAGTCGGCGGTGACGATCCGTGTCTTCCAGGGCGAGCGCGAGATGGCGGCGGACAACAAATTGCTCGGCCAGTTCGACCTCGTCGGCATCCCGTCGGCCCCGCGCGGTCTGCCGCAGATCGAGGTGACGTTCGACATCGACGCCAACGGCCTCGTCAGCGTCAACGCGAAGGACAAGGGCACCGGCAAGGAGCAGCAGATTCGCATCCAGCCGTCGGGCGGCCTGTCGAAGGACGACATCGAGGGCATGGTCAAGGATGCCGAGCGCTTCGCCGAGGAGGACAAGAAGCGCCGCGCGGTCGCCGAGGCGCGCAACCAGGCCGATAGCCTGATTCACTCGACCGAGCGTCAGATGACCGAGCACGGCGACAAGGTCGGTGCCGACGTCAAGACCAGCATCGAGACCGCGATCGCCGACTTGAAGGGTGTGCTTGACGGCGGTGATGCCGATGCGCTCATGGCCAAAACGACCGCGTTGCAGACGGTGGCGATGAAGCTCGGCGAAGCGATCTACAAGGCCGAGAGCGAAGCCCCCGCGCCCGAAGCGGCGAAGAAGGACAACGACGTCGTCGACGCCGAATTCTCCGAGGTCGACGACAAGTAGGTAACCCCCCTACCGGAACGGGAGGGGCTGGGGGTGGGAACACGGGTCGAGTTGAACTCCGTCATCGTGCCCACCCCCGACCCCTCCCGTCCCGGGAGGGGAGGAGGGGCACCGCATGACCACCGACATCGATTATTACGAACTGCTCGAATGCGAGCGGACTGCCGACGACGGTACGCTGAAGTCGTCGTATCGGCGGCTCGCAGTGCGCTGGCATCCCGACAAGAACCCCGGCGACCATGCCGCCGAGCAGCGCTTCAAGGCGATCAGCGAGGCGTACGACGTCCTTAAGGATCCGCAAAAGCGCGCGGCGTACGACCGGTTCGGCAAGGCGGGTCTTGGCCAGGGCGGCGGCGGCGCGGGGCCGCAAGGGTTTGGCGGCTTCTCCGATATTTTCGAGGACATTTTCGGCCAGTTCACCGGGCGCGGACGACAGCCGTCGGGGCGCGGGCAGGATCTGCGCTACGACCTCGAAATGACCTTTGAGGAGGCGTTCGCCGGCAAGACCGCGACCTTGGCGATGGAAGTATCGGTGGCCTGCGACACGTGCGCAAGTAGCGGGGCCAAGCCTGGCACGAGCGCAAAGCCGTGCACGACCTGCCGCGGCCAGGGCAAGGTCGGAATGCGCCAAGGCATGTTCATGGTCGAACGCACCTGCCCGACGTGCCACGGTGCCGGGCAGATCATCGCCGAACCCTGCGACACCTGCCACGGCGCAGGCCGCGTCGAGCGCGCTAAGAACCTTGAGGTCAAGGTTCCGGCCGGGGTCGATGACGGCACCCGCATCCGCGTCGCAGGCGAGGGCGAGGCGGGTCAGCGCGGGGCGGGACCGGGCGATCTGTATATCTTCGTCGCCTTGAAGCCGCACGCAATCTTCAAGCGCGAGGGCACGACGCTGTTTGCACAGGTGCCGATTTCGATCACCACTGCCGCACTCGGCGGCGAGATCGAGGTTCCTGGTCTGGACAAGCTCCCCGCATCGATCAAGGTGCCCGCGGGAACGCAGGGCGGCAAGCAGCTGCGTGTGCGCGGTCGCGGCATGCCAGCCCTGTCGAGCAACGGGCGCAGCACCGGCTTCGGCGACCTTGTCGTCCAGCTCGACGTCGAAACGCCGGTCAAGCTGTCGAAGCGCCAGCGCGAATTGCTCGAGGAATTCCAGGCCCTTGAAGCGGGCGAAGAAGGGCGCAACTTCCCCGCCCAGTCGGGCTTCTTCGCCAAGCTCAAGGACGTGTGGAGCGAGCTAACCGATTAGACCGGCCCGCTCCGCATCGTTCTAGCAGTTGCGCTCGACCGAATCGCCGATCACCGCGCCGACGCCGGCACCCGCGACGGTCGAGATGCCGCGGTCGTAGCGGCGGCTGACCGAATTGCCGATCAACCCGCCCGCAATCGCGCCGAGTACCGCGTCGCTGCCACTCGAATGGCAGCGGTATCCACGATCGCCGTAGCCGCCGCGATAGGCATAGCCCGGCGCATAGCCGCCATAAGCGTAGCCGGGCGCATAGCCGCCGTACGCGTACGGAGCGTAGCCATACGGCGCGTAGCCATACGGCGCGTAGCCGTAAGGGGGAGCGACCACGACCGGGCGCGCGTAATAACCGCCGTAATAATATGGGCGTGAATAGGCGGGGCGATAATAGGGCCGCGCATAGCCATACCCGTATCCGTACGCGGGAGCGTAATAGCCGCCATGGTACGCCGCCGCGGGTGTTGCCGCCGCTGTCGCGACAGTCGCCGCCAATAATGCTCCGATAAGCAATCGCTTCATGGCCAATTCTCCACAGCAGTTACGGATGCGAAGCCGGTGCACATTGTTCACATGCTCTTCACATCACGTGGCCAATATGACGTCAACCGCGTGAACCACATCTGAACTGGTGAACCGCGGAACATTCCGGTCGTTCGCGCCTTGAGCGTAACGACCTTCAGGTCAACAGAAGGACCACGCCATGCGCACCCTGATCACCCTCGCCGTCGCAGCTGCCGCACTTGCCGCCACATCGGTCGATGCCCGTAGCCACTATTATAATAGCACGCGCAGCCACACCCAGTGCCGGACCGACAAGCGCAACGCCGGGCATCAGGGCATCGCCGTTGGCGCGGTCGCGGGCGGTGTCGGCGGCGCGCTGCTCGGCGGCGGTGTCGGCGGTGCGCTTCTCGGTGCGACGGCAGGCGGCGTCGCGGGCAGTGTCGTCGGTCGCGGGACGGAACATTGCGCCGACCGCTATCACGCACATTAAAATCTAACTATAATAACGTCTTACCGCCGCCGCAGCCCCCGGGACGCGGCGGCGTCTTCCTCGAAAAGCTGCGCCAGTTGTTCGATAATCGTTCCGCCCAACTGTTCGGCATCCATGATCGTTACCGCGCGCTGGTAATAGCGTGTCACGTCGTGGCCGATGCCGACCGCGATTAGTTCGACGGGCGATTTCGCCTCGATCCACTCGATCACCTGCCGGAGATGGCGTTCGAGATAATTACCGGTGTTGACCGAAAGCGTCGAATCGTCGACCGGCGCACCGTCGGAAATCACCATCAGAATTCGCCGGTCTTCCGACCGCCCGAGCATCCGGTTGTGCGCCCATAGCAGCGCCTCGCCGTCGATATTCTCTTTGAGCAGGCCCTCGCGCATCATCAGTCCGAGGTTCTTACGCGCCCGCCGCCACGGGGCGTCGGCCGGCTTGTAGACGATATGGCGCAGGTCGTTCAGCCGCCCGGGTTTCGCCGGACGCCCGGCGGCGAGCCATTTCTCGCGGGACTGCCCGCCCTTCCACGCCCGGGTGGTGAAGCCCAAGATCTCGGTCTTGACCGAACAGCGTTCGAGCGTGCGCGCGAGGATGTCAGCGCAAATCGCCGCGATTGAGATCGGCCGCCCGCGCATCGATCCCGAATTGTCGATCAGCAGCGTGACGACGGTGTCGCGAAATTTGGTATCGCGCTCGATCTTGTAGCTCAGCGCATGCCCCGGCGATGTGACGATCCGCACCAGCCGCGCCGCGTCGAGCTGCCCGTCCTCCTGGTCGAAATCCCAGCTGCGGTTCTGCTGCGCCATCAGCCGCCGCTGCAACCGGTTGGCGAGCTTGGTCACCGCGCCCTGCAGGTGAAGCAACTGCTGGTCGAGATAGCCGCGCAACCGGGTCAGTTCCTCGGCGTCGCACAGGTCTTCGGCGTCGATCGTCTCGTCGTACGCGGTCGAGAAGGCGTGATAGTCGAACCCGGCGGGCAGATCGGTCAGCGCCGCGTTCGGGCGCCACGGGGTCGTTCCCTCGCGTCCTTCCTCGCCCATTTCCGCCTCGGACACCGCCTCGGTATCCATGTCGACCTCGCGGGTTTCGGTCTCGTCGGTCGAATCGGACGATTCCTCGGCGCGGGTTTCGACCGACGATTCCTGCCCCGCGGTTTCTCCCTCCTGCTCGTCGCCTTCGTCGCCGGGAGAATCGTCGTCGGCGTCGTCATCGCTCGGATCATCGCTTTCGTCGGGTGTCGCGTCGGGGTCCTCGCCGAGTCCGAGATCGTTCAACACCCGACGCATGACGAGCGCGAACGCCGACTGATCGTCAATGTTCGCGGCGAGGTCGTCGAGATGCGACCCGGCCTTGTCCTCGATCGTCTGGCGGACGAGCGCGATTCCGGCTTCGGCGAGCCGCGGCGGTTTGATCCCGGTCAGGCGTTCGCGAACGACGAGGCCGAGCGCAGTCGCGAGCGGCACCTCGTCGGCGGAACGCGCGCGGACGATCGGGTCGGTCTTGATCCGCGCCTCGGTCATCCGCGACAGGTTGAGCGCGACCCCCGCCATGTCGGTCCCGCCGATCGCCTCGATCCGCGCCTGTTCGACCGCGTTGACGATGTCGCGTGCGACGCCCGCTTCGGGCAGGTCGGCGGCGTGGGCGCGCGGGTCGTGGTGGCGCTTCCTGAGCGCGAAGCTGTCGGCCCAACCGCGCGATTCGGCGACCTGCTCGGCGGCGAGCGCGCGCCCGGGCTGCGGCACGCGTGCCTGATCGCCGTAGCACGACGGTTTGTCGGCGGTATAGGCGAGGTCGAAGTCGGGTTCGTGCCCGAGCGCGCGCATCGTCGAGGCGAGCGCGACGCGAAAGTCTTCGAGGGGATTTTCGGGTTGCGGCATTACCAGAGAACCTTGCAGCCGAAAGTGGCGAAAGCGGGGTCGCGCGTGACGACGGTCAATCCCTCGATCAGCGCCTGCGCGGCGATCAGCCGGTCGAACGGGTCGCGATACGCACCGGGGAGGAGACCGGCCCGCATCGCGTGACGCTCGGTGATCGCCAACGTAGCAAAGTTGTTCGCCGTCATCAGGCGGGCATAATTAACGGCCGGGTCGCCGATGTCGTCAAACTTGCCGATACGGTGTGTGAGCGCGATCTCTAGTGCAGAGATCGCGCTGACGTTGATGATATCAGCCTGGTTTTCCAGCGCCGTCCGGGCCGCCTTGCCGAGGCGCGGCGACGCCTTCCACCAAAACACCGCAGCGTGTGTATCAAGCAACAAGGTCGATCCGGTCACTTCAGAAATCGTCCGAATACTTGCCCTCCCAAGCATCGCGTTCGTCGTCCGGGAGCGGATCGAGCCACACCGAGTCGGGGATTGCTGCGAGCTCCGGCCATCCTCCCGGCGTGCGCTTGACGATCACCGGCTCGTCGAGCTTGACCAACTTCGCCCACGGCTTGCCCGCCTTGGCGATGACGATTTCCTCGCCCGCATGCGCGCGATCGACGAGCTTGGAGAAATGCGTCTTGGCTTCGTGGATGTTGAGCGTCGCATTCATCGCTGGACTCCTTAGCTAGTCCACTTAGTCCAATCGGTCGCGATCGGCAATGCCCAACCGCTTTACGCCCGTCCGACGCACCACGGATCGGGGTTCATATCGACAGGCCCGCCGTTCAGCCCCGGGGCCGGAAAGCGCGTCTTGAAGGTGAAGGCGTGTTCGCTCGGGCCGAAATTGTCGAGCAGCCACAGCTTGGCGAGCGCCTCGTCGATCGTCGGGCGATGGCCCGCGGGCACCCACCACAGCGCCTGATACGCGCTGTCCATCCGCGCGAACCACTCGCGGCGCCCCGCCATGACGCCGACATGCGCGGTCCGGTACACGAAGCCGAACAGCGCGTCAGCATCGCGCCACGTCGACATGTTGATCAGGAACAGCGGGTCGGGGGTCGGGCGCAGGTCGGTCGCGTCGTTGCCGTCGCCCTGCAACCGCCAGACGAAACCCGGCGTGGCATCGGCCAGCGCGTTGATCCGGTCGAGTTCGGCGTAGAACCCCGCGACCTGCGCGTCGCCCCGGCTCCCGCGCATCCGACCGACATTGACCTGCGCGAGATGCATCGCCGTCATCACCGCTCGCGCCGCGTATTGACCGCGCCCTTTTGGGGCAGTTCGTCCCCTAACCCCCGCTGATAATATCCGGCGACGATCGACCGCTCGGCCTCGTCACATTTGTTAAGGAAAGTCAGGCGAAAGGCAAAGCCGAGGTTCTTGAAGATCGTCGCGTTCTGCGCCCACGTAATGACAGTCCGCGGGCTCATCACGGTCGAGATGTCGCCCGCCATGAACCCCTGCCGGGTCATCTCGGCGACCTTGATCATGCTCGCGATCTGCTTGTCGTCGAAGCCAGGGGCCTTGCCCGCGACGATCCTCGCTTCGGCGGCGGCGGGCAGATAATTGAGCGCAGTGACGATCGACCAGCGGTCCATCTGCCCCTGATTGATCTGCTGCGTGCCGTGGTAAAGACCGGTCGTGTCGCCGAGGCCGACGGTGTTCGCCGTGGCGAACAGGCGGAACCACTTCGACGGGCGGATGACGCGGTTCTGGTCGAGCAGAGTCAACTTGCCCTCGACTTCGAGGACGCGCTGGATGACGAACATCACGTCGGGGCGCCCCGCGTCATATTCGTCGAAGACCAGCGCGGTCGGAGTCTGGAGTGCCCACGGCAGCAGCCCTTCGCGAAACTCGGTGACCTGCATGCCGTCGCGCAACACGATCGCGTCCTTGCCGATCAGGTCGATGCGGCTGATGTGGCTGTCGAGGTTGATCCGCACGCACGGCCAGTTGAGCCGCGCCGCGACCTGTTCGATGTGGGTCGACTTGCCGGTGCCATGGAAGCCCTGGATCATGACGCGGCGGTTGAATGCGAACCCGGCGAGGATCGCGAGTGTCGTGTCGGGATCGAAGACATAGCCGGGATCGAGATCGGGGACGCGCTCGTCGGCGACGCTGAACGCCGGGATCTTCATGTCGACATCGACGCCGAACAACTCGCGCGCATCAACCTCCATGTCGGGGGCGTCGAGAACGGTCTCGTCGTTTTGAATGACGTCGGAGGAAAGCAACGATGTGGCCACGGGCGGGCTGCTCCTAACGGGGGCGCGTGAAGGCGGGGGCGGATTTGAGGTGCGTATAGGCTTGGACCACCGCCTGCAACTTTCCCTCGTGGGTGCGGTCGCCGCCATTGGCATCGGGGTGGTAGCGGCGGACGAACGCCTTGTACGCGCGGCGGATGTCGGCGGGGCTCGCGTCGACGTCGAGGGCGAGGACTTTCAACGCCTTCATATCGACATCGGACAAAACGTGCCCCGACTTCGCCCGCCGCCCGGCGAAGACGTCGGGGCCGTAGCGGTCGCGCGCCATACCGAGCGGATCGTTGAAGCGGACGGTCGGGTCATGCGCCGCGCGCTCCCATCCCACGAGCGGCGACTGCGCGGCGGTGATCGCTTCGGGCGACATGCCATCGAAGAAGTTATACCCGGCATTGAATTCGCGGACGTGGTCGAGGCACAGCCATTGCCAGCCGCCGACCTCACCGGCGACGCGGT
>JBBSFF010000035.1:0-10883 GCA_038238995.1 Sphingomonadales bacterium | reverse complement strand
CGGAACAATCTCGTCGTCGAACTTGCCTGCAAGCTGCGCCGCCGCCGTCCGCATCTGCGAGCGGAAGCTGTATTCGTCCTGGCGGTCGCGGCTGATATTGTAGCGCTTGGCGACGACCTCGGCGGTGTCGATCATCGGCATGTAGACATTGGGCACCATCGCCATCAGCCCCATGTCGGGGTCGACGCGCATCTTGTTGGTCTGGACCATCGAGATCGAATCCTGCCCGCCGCCGACGGTGATCTGCATCCCGTCGACGATGATCTGCTTCGCCGCCGTCGCGATCGCCATCAGCCCGCTCGCGCACTGGCGGTCGATCGACTGGCCGCTGACGCTCGTCGGCAGCCCGGCGCGGAGCAGCGCGAGCCGCGCGATGTTCGGGGCCTGGCCGCCCTGCTGGAGCGACGCGCCCCAGACGACGTCGTCGACTTCCACCCCGTCGATCCCGGCACGCTCGACGGCGTGCTTGATCGCGTGGCCGCCGAGCATCGGCGGCGGCGACGCGTTGAACGCGCCGCGGAACGCGCGCCCGATCGGGGTCCGCGCGGTCGAAACGATGACGGCTTCACGCATGGTCGTGGTCCTTTTTATCGGGGAAGCGGCCCATGCCGGCTTCCGGGGGAATATCGAGCGCGCCGACGATCAGCGACACGCCGTGGTAGAACGCAACAAGCTGGATGATCTCGAAGATCTGCGGCGCGTCGAAATGCGCCTTGAGCGCGTCGAATTCGGGCGTCGTCAGCCGCTTGGCCGCGAGCAGCGTGTCGACCGTCGCGATCAGCAGCGCCTCGACCGCACTCCAATTGCCGTCGTCGGCGGTGCCGTCGAAGGTCGAACGGACCTGCGCAGGCGTGAACTCGGCCTTGGCGGCGAACAGCGTTGTGTGCGTCGTCCATTCGAACTCGCCGCCGGTGCTGGCCGCGGTGCGCAGGATCACGATCTCGCGCTGGCGGAACGGCAGCGGCCCCTTGCCCGACAGCGACCCGCCGCTGAACTTCTCCCACGCCCGGGTCGAGTGCGCGAAGGCGGTAAACAGCCCGAGCGGATCGCGTCCCGGCGGGGTCAGCTTGTCGACCGTCGCCGCGAAGGCCGGGTCCCACGCGTCGCGCGGCAGATCGCCAAGGCGGCTCACAGGTAGATCAGCGAGACCGACTCGCCGACCAGCGCCGGCTTCGTCTCACCCTCGATCTCGACCGTGACCGACACGGTCGACTGGTAGCTGCCGTCGGGCCGCTGATCGACCGACAGCAGCGTGAACCTTCCGCGGACGCGCTTGCCCGACCTGACCGGGGCCATGAAGCGCAATTTGTTCATGCCGTAGTTGACGCCCATCTTCGCGCCCTCGATCCCCGGCACCGACGCGTAGGTCATCATCGGGATCAGGCTGAGCGTCAGATAACCGTGCGCGATCGTCGTGCCGAACGGCGTCTTCGCGGCGGCGACCGGGTCGACGTGGATGAACTGATGATCGCCGGTGCATTCGGCGAACGCATCGATCCGGGCCTGATCGACGAGCACCCAGTCGGACACGCCGACCTCGGTCCCGGCGTTCGCCTGATACTCGGCCAGCGGCAGTGCGGCGCGTGTCATGCTCTCTCCCCGTCTTTGCGCGGACCTTGGCGAGCGGTGACGGGCGCGTCAACGGCGGAGGTCGCCGTGCGGATCGATTGCCGTAACGCGCGCGCCGTCGCTGCCATCGATCGACCATCGCCACAGGACGAGATTGGTCGCTCCGGCAACCTGCCGCGACGGAAACAGCGCACCGTCCGCCCCCGCGCCAATCAGAGCGTCGGCGTGCCGCCAGCCCGGCGGCGTGCCGCGATCGACGGCGACGATCGTCTTCCAGTCGGCGGACAGGTCGGTATCGGCGATAGCGACCGCGCTCCGTACGGCAATGTCGGTCAGGTCGACGATGGCCTCGCTGACCACGTCGTACGGGGTCAGTGTGCCGGGACGGATCAAGTCCTGATGAAACTCGGCAACCGCGGTGCCGTGATCGGTCGACAGATAGAGGGCGGGTTGCCCCCGCCGGTTCCACCGACCGCCGGTGATCGCCGCGCCGCCGCCCGACAGCGGATCGTGCTGCCAACGCACCCCCAGCATCCGCCAGAAGCGTGAATCGACGGGCGAGAAGTTCAAGCGCATCGGGGCAAGCGCGACATCCGACTACGTGACATTGGCGACAGCGGCGATCCGCGACTAACCGCGTTCACGCATAGACGCCATTCTCGAGCCCTTCGAGATGCCACATGACGGCATCGACGTGCCCGTCCTCGACCAGCTGCTCGGCGGTCTTGCCGCCAAAGCCGACGATCGGCTGGTGGCGGAACCAGATGATCGCGCGGCCCTCGTCGCCCGTCAGGTCGGCGGCGCGGGCGATGATCCGGGCGATCTCACCGAGTCGCGACTGCACCGCCGGAGATGCCGACTTTGCGGCCAAGGTATTGCGATTGAGCCGAGCCATCCGGGCCAATCCTGTCATGGGCACATGCAGCCGCGCCGCCATTCGCCGCGGGGCGATCAGGTCGCCGTCGCGAACGTCGTCAAGAAATTTTGCAAGCATGAAAAAGGCACTCCCTGCCATTGATATGCCTCGGATATGGTGAGGCGGCAAGGACGAGCGCCGGGTTTTACCCGGCATCGCTGTGCGACTAGACGATGATCATGACCGACCTCCGTACCGCCCGCGCCGATATGCGCGTCCTTCGCCGCGCTCCCGAGGCCGGTGTCCTCGCCCGGCTGCTCCCCGCCGCGACGCTCGATGCGACGACGCGGGCAAGCGTCGAGCATCGCGCGCTCGGGCTGCTCGCCGAACTCCGCGCGGCGCAGGGGTCGGGGTGGGTCAACCGCTTTCTCCAGCAATATCGGCTCAACACCGCCGAGGGCGTCGCGCTGCTCAGCCTCGCCGAGGCGTTCCTGCGGGTGCCCGACGCCGCGACCGCCGACCTGCTGATCCGCGACAAGATCGGCGGGGCCGACTGGGGGGCGCACGCCGGCAAGTCCGATTCGGCGCTGGTCAATTCGGCAACCTGGGGCCTCGTGCTGACGCGCGCGGTCGTCGGCGATGCGGGCGGCGACACAGGTCGCGCCTCGGTCCTCAAGCGGCTGATCGCGCGGTCGGGCGAGCCGTTCGTCCGCACCGCGGTCGGCGCGGCGATGCGGATGATGGGGCAGATCTTCGTCATGGGGAGAACGATCGACGAGGCGTTGGAGCGCGCAGGGGACAGCGACAACAAGGGCTTCACCGCGAGCTTCGACATGCTCGGCGAGGCGGCGCGAACCCGCGACGACGCGGCGCGCTACTACGACAGCTATGTCGGGGCGATCGCCCGCATCGGCGCTTCGAACACCGCGGCCGGTCATTCGATCTCGGTCAAGCTGTCGGCGCTCCACCCGCGCTACGAAACCGCGCTCGCCGCGACGTGCGTTCTCGAACTGACCGACCGGCTCGGCAGCCTCGCCGCCGCCGCCGCCGCCGCCGGGATCGGCCTGACGGTCGATGCCGAGGAAACCGAGCGGCTCGACATGTCGCTCGACATCATCGCCGCCGTCGCCGCCGACCCGAAGCTGCGCGGCTGGGACGGGTTCGGCATGGCGGCACAGGCGTACGGCAAGCGCGCGGGCGCGGTGATCGACTGGGCGCAGGCGCTCGGCGCGGAAACCTCGCGCGTCCTCGGCGTCCGGCTGGTCAAGGGCGCGTATTGGGACAGCGAGATCAAGCGCACGCAGGTCGACGGGTTGGTCGACTATCCGCTGTTCACCCGCAAGGCGGCGACCGACGTGTCGTACCTCGCGTGCGCCGCGACGATGCTCGCCGCGCCGAACATCTTCCCCGCGTTCGCGACGCACAATGCGCTGACGGTGGCGACGATCCTCGAATGGGCGGGCGGGCCCGACGGCTTCGAATTCCAGCGCCTCCACGGCATGGGCGAGGGGTTGTACGAGCGGCTGGTGCGCGACGACGGCTATGCCTGCCGCAGCTATGCCCCCGTCGGCGGCCACCGCGACCTGCTCGCCTACCTCGTCCGCCGGTTGCTCGAGAACGGCGCGAATTCGAGCTTCGTCCACCAGCTCGCCGACGTGGGGGTCAGCGACGCCGACCTGCTCGCCGATCCTGCGGACCGGATCGCCGCGGTCGGCGGGACGCCGCACCCGAGCATCCCGCTGCCGCGCGACCTGTTCCCGGGGCGGGTCAATTCGGCCGGGCTGGAGTTGGCGGATGCGGAGGTTTTGGCAGAGGTGGTTAGCTCAATCTCAACCGTCATCCCCGCGAAAGCGCGGACCCATCACCTGGCGCTGGAGAAGGGTCCCCGCTTTCGCGGGGATGACGGCAAGGCGAAAACCGGGGATGACGGCGCGGGCGTCGGGGCGGCAATCACCGCCGCGCACGCCGCCTTTCCCGCGTGGGACGCGACCCCGGTCGAAACCCGCGCCGCCGTCCTCGACCGCCTCGCCGACCTGCTCGAACGCGACCGCGCGAAACTGATGGCGCTGTGCGTCGACGAAGCGCGCAAGACGATCCCCGACGCGCTCGGCGAGGTGCGCGAGGCGGTCGACTTCTGCCGCTACTACGCCGCGCAGGCCCGCGACCATTTCGCCCCGGTGCTGCTTCCCGGGCCGACCGGCGAGCGCAACGAACTGCGGCTGCGGGGACGCGGCGTGTTCGGCGCAATCGCGCCGTGGAACTTCCCGCTGGCGATCTTCCTCGGCCAGGTCGCCGCCGCGCTCGCCGCCGGGAACAGCGTCGTCGCCAAGCCCGCGCCGCAAACCCCGCGCATCGCCGCCGCCGACGTTGCCCTTGCCCACGAAGCCGGGGTCCCCGCCGACGTCCTCCGCCTCGTCACCGGCGACGGCGCGGTCGGGCAAGCGCTCGTCGCCGACGCCCGCGTCATGGGGGTTGCGTTCACCGGATCGACCGCGACCGCACGCGCGATCGCCCGGACATTGCTCGACCACGACCGCCGCCCGCTCGTGCCGCTGATCGCCGAGACCGGCGGCATCAACGCGATGATCGTCGATTCGACCGCGCTGCCCGAACAAGTCGTCGTCGACGTCGTCACGAGCGCGTTCCGCTCGGCGGGGCAGCGGTGTTCGGCGCTGCGACTGCTGTTGTTGCAGGAGGATATCGCCGAGGCGACGCTGCATATGCTCAAGGGCGCGATGGACACGCTCGTCGTCGGCGACCCCGCCGATCCGCGCACCGATGTCGGCCCGGTGATCGACGCTGCGGCGTTCGACCGGCTCGAGACCTACCGCCAGTCGATGCGCGCGCACTGGGTCCACACGATCGCCGCGCCGACGCAGGGCAATTTCATCGCCCCGACGATCATCCGGCTATCGTCGGTCGACGCGCTGCGCGACGAATGGTTCGGGCCGATCCTCCACGTCGCGACATGGCGGTCGGGCGAACTCGACGCGACCGTCGCCGCGGTCAACGCGAGCGGTTACGGCCTGACGCTGGGGCTCCACAGCCGGGTCGCCTCGTCGGCCGACCGCGTCGCCGCGACCGCGCGCGTCGGCAACCTCTACGTCAACCGGGCGATGATCGGCGCGGTCGTCGGATCGCAGCCGTTCGGCGGCGAAGGTCTGTCGGGGACCGGACCGAAGGCGGGCGGGCCGCACTACCTGCCGCGCTTCGCGGTCGAACGCGTCGTCTCGACCGACACGACGAGCGCGGGCGGCAACGCCAGCCTGCTCAGCATCGAGGACGCGGCGGGGATCTGACCGCTCGCGCGGGCGATCGCCGCTGTCCTACACGACCGCCGATCGGGTATCGTGGCAGCATCGAGTCGGCAGATTTGGAGGATCCTGATGCGCATGTCGACTATCCGAACTACATGCGCACTAGACCCGCGCGCACGGTCGCGGCCGTGCGAACTTTCGACGGTCGGGCCGTTACACGCTGCCGGAAAAGCCGGTCGTCGTGCGCAGGTTAGTGACCTTCACGGTGTCGCGACGGTGAAAAAGCCGGTCGTCGTGCGCAGGTTGGTGACTTTCACCCGGCACGGCAGTGGCATTGGGACTTGCACATCCGCCGTTTTTGCGTATGATCACTCCGCATGAACGCCATGACCCCTCCGCGCGATTTCGTCCTCGCCGCGCCCAAGCGCGATTGGCCCAAGGCGTTGCGTGCGGTCCGGCAGCTGATGGCCGACAAGGACGACACCGTCCAGGTGTTCGAGATCATGCGGTCGTTGAATGGCACCGCGACCCGCGATGGCTATATGCGGCTGCTCGGGACCGCGCAGGGCGGGCGGCTGGCGTACGAGCGGCGCGAACTCGCGGCGATCCTGATGGACCGCGCGACGTTGGCGACCTACCCCGCCGGCAGCGTCGCCGCGCACTATCTAGCTTTCACCGACCGCGGGCAGATCAGTGCCGACGGCCTCGCCGACGTCAGCCGCGCGGCGTCGCGGGCCGAGATGATCGACCTCGTCCACCCGGTCGCCTGGTTCGGCCGCCGCATCCGCGACACCCACGACCTGTGGCACATCCTGACCGGCTACGACCTGACCGGGCTCGGCGAGGCATGCCTCGTCGCCTTTTCCTATGCGCAGACCAAGGCGCTCGGCTGGGCCTTGATCGGGACCGGCGCGGCGTTGCGCGGGGCGCGCCAGCCGGGCCAGCCGTTCGCGCGGGCGATCCTCGAGGGGTATCGGCGCGGGCGCGCGGCGGCATGGCTGCCGGGACAGGATTATGAAGGGCTGCTCGCCGAGCCGTTGGACGCGGCGCGCGCGCGGCTCGGGCTGACCCCGCCGGCGGTGTTCGATGCGATCCCGGTCGACGCGCGCAACCACGCGCTGCCCAAAGCGGCCTAGCTTTTTCGCTTACCCCGTCGCGCCCTGCGGCGGGGCGGCGAGCGCGATCGGCGGGTCGATCACCCGCCCGTCGGCGCGCGCCATCATCGCCACCTGCGTTGGATAGGCGAAGTCGATCCCGAGCTCGTTGAAGCGGCGGAGCAGCGCCAGCCCGATCGTGTGGCGCGCGTCCATCATCGTCATGAACGCCTGGCCTGCGGTGAAGAAGACGATCTCGAAGTCGAGCGACGAATCGGCGAAGCGGACGAAATGGCAGCGGTCGAAGCGGCATTCGGCGCGCGCGGACACGATCGCCTCGACCTCGGCGGGGATGCTCTCGAGCAGGTCGCTCCGCGTCTGGTACGTCACGCCGATGACCATGACGACCTGCCGCTCCTCGATCCGCGCGAGGTTCGAGATCTGGTCGCCGAGCAGCTTGGTGTTGCCGACGACCACCTGCTCGCCCGACAATGACCGGATGCGGACGGTCTTTAGCCCGATCGCTTCGACCTTGCCGGTAACGCTGCCCCAGCGGATCGTGTCGCCGACGCGGAACGGCCGGTCGAACAGGATCGCCAGCGCGGCGAACAGGTCGGAGAAGATGCCCTGCGCCGCGAGGCCGATCGCGATGCCGCCGACGCCGAGCCCGGCGACCAGCGCGGTGACGTTGACCCCCAGATTATCGAGCACGAGGATGAACGCGAGGCTCCAGACGACGACGTTGACTAGCACGCGGATGATGCCCCCCGCGCTCGCCAACCCCGCCTTGTCCTCGGCGGTCGCGGCGCGACGGTCGACGAGGCCGAGGATGAATTCGCGGACCCAGATCGCGCCCTGGATCGCCGCGGCAACGGTGAAGACCAGCGTGATGAAGCTGAGGATCGCCCCCGGCGGCGCGGCGGCGTGCGCGGCGATGTCGGCGGCGAACGCACCGAGGAAGAAGCTCCGCGTCCGGCGGATCATCCGCCCGACGAAGCCCTGCCACGTCGTCACGTCGTGGCCGCGCCCGAGCAGGCGGCAGAGGCCGAAACGGATGCCGACGAAGACGAGATACAGGACGACCGCGCCGCCAATGCCGATCATCGCCGCGACGCTGTCGGTTCGCAGCCAGCCGATCGTATTGGCGGTCAGCCGCTCGATCTGGCCGGGGAGGTTGAGGAGCCCGCCGGGGACGCCGACGCTGAGGGGATGCGGGGTGGGCATGACGATATCTGACGGTTGCGGATCGGGAGGGGCGACGGTCGCGGTTTAACCGGCGGCCGCGTTGACCGCCGATTAACGGCTCAGCCGCGCAGAAGCCAGCCGGGCCAGTCGACCGTGACCGTCGCCCCCCCGGAGACGAGCAGGCCATCGGCGGCGTCGACCTTGAGATAGGCAAAGCCCCGCCCGTCGCTGTGGCTCCGCAACTCGCCCACCGCGATGCCGTCGGCGGTGACGACGCCGTCGCCCGGCACTCCGACGATCGTCACCGGCAGCATGCGGCGGCGCAGCTTGTCGCGGTGGTGCATCCGCGCGGTATTCTCCTGGCCGACGTAGCAGCCCTTGGTGAAGCTCACACCGTTCAGCTCGACCGCGTTCGCCTCGAGCCACAGCATTCGGTCGAGTAGCAAATCGGCGCTGTCGGGTACGCCGAACCTCCGGCGGCGGCGGGCATAATCGTCGACCCCGGCGCCGGTTTCGGCCGCGTCGGCGATCCAGCGACTGCCGAGCGCGGGCAGTTGCGGGTCGACCGGGCGGTCGATCGATGGTTCGTCCCAGTCCGCAAAGACGTGCAGCCCGGGCGCGGCGGCGATCGTCACCGCGCGGCGGAGCCGGTACATCGTCAGGCGTTTGGCGAGGGCGTCGGCGGCGCTCGCGAGGACGTCGATCAGCACGGCGCCGGGTTCGAGATCGCTGCCGTCGAACAGCACCATGTCGAACAACGGCTTGCCCTGCGCGGTAAGCAGCCCCGCCCAGAGCGGAGTCGTACGCGTCAGCCGGTCGACGTCGTTGGTGACGAGGTCCTGAAGATACGCGCGGGCGTCGGCACCGCCCACACGGAGCGCGGCGCGGTCGGTAAGGCGGGCGCTGGGCATGCCGTGTAGCTGGGGCGTCGCGTACGCGAAGGCAAGCGCCCTCCGGCCACGCCAGTGTGTCGTTTGATCAATGGTGCTGTCGTCGGTCTGATCGCGGCGCTTCGGGCCTTAGCCCCGAAAGTTGCGTTTGCTTGTACGGTTGGCGCCCGTAGCATGTCGGGAGTCGTCGCGGCATGGCTTGAAGATGATCGCTTGCGCGACCCCCCCGGTGCACGGATTGTCGGTCGAACGCCCGCCGCGCTCATGCCGGTTGCGCGCGCTTCAGCCCGCTTGCGTACTTCAAGCCGGAAGATGCGCTGTACCGCATTGCGGGAGATGTTGCGGCGGTGCAACAACGGCGGGAAATGAGGTTACCGACCGAACGGTCCGATGACTTTTGTACGCTGTCCGATGCCAAATCGGCGCGTCACATCGGGGTGATTCGCGACGACCGACCGGGGGATACGATGGTACGTGGCAAAAGAATGCACTTGGTTGTTCTTGGCGCGGCAATGCTCGAGGCGGGTCCAGCGCGCGCGGTGACGTTCAACCTGATCGACGCCGGCGGGGTCACCGGCACGGCGGCGCAGCAAGGTTTCGCGATCGCCGCCGCGTACTGGAGCTCGGTTCTGACGAACAATGTCACGGTCAACCTGAAAGTCGGCTACAGCTCGCTCGGCACCGGCATTATCGGGTCGACGGGCAGCACGTCGCAGACCGCGAACGTTTCGGCGTGGGAGGCCGGGCTCGCTGCCAACACCCAGAAGAGCGCGCTCGACACCGCCGTGATCGTCCCGCTGCTGTCGAACCAGGGCGGGATCAGCGCGATCGTCAACGGTCCGGCAAACGTCAACAATAATCGCGGCGTCGACCTCTCGATCGCCAGGCAACGCTATGACACGGATAATTCGACGAATAACAAGACGCTGTCGATCAACACGTCGGTGGTCAAGGCGATCGGCGGCACCGCTACGTATACCGGGGCCAACGCGGCGCAGCAGATCGATGGGTCGGTGACTTTCAGCAGCAATTTCGCCTTTGACTTCGATCCGACCAACGGCATCACGGCGGGGACATTCGATTTCATCGGCACCGCGATCCACGAATTCGGCCATGCGCTCGGCTTCGTATCGGGTGTCGATGTATACGACAGTTTTTCGACTTTGCCGGCGCTCCTTGTCGGCAACACCAACAGCCAGACGATCCTGACCCCGCTCGACATGTTCCGCTACAGCAACGACCCGAACAACAAGGTCCCCGGGAACGCGCCGGTGCTCGACCTGACGGTCGGGACGGCGTCGTATTTCTCGATCAACGGCGGTATCAGCCAGTTGTTCGGCGACTCGCGCTTTGCCACCGGCACCAACGGCGGCGACGGCGATCAGGCATCGCACTGGAAAGATTCGCCCGGGTGCGACGTCCAGCTCGGCATCATGGATCCGACCGATTGCTACGGCCAGGCCGACTATGTCACTGCGCTCGACCTCGCCGCTTTCGACGCGATCGGCTGGAACCTTAATTTCAACGTTCTTGCCACCCCCAGCTACACAAAGACGACGAAGGCGATCTACAACCAGTATTTCGGCCTGTCGGCGACGCACGTCCCCGAGCCGTCGAGCTGGGCGCTGTTGGTCGTCGGCTTCGGTCTGGTAGGCGGGGCGCTGCGCCGCCGACCCGTCGCCGTCGCCTGACCACGGCGGGGCGGCCGGAGCCAAATCTCCAACCGGGCTTTCCGGAGGGTTCAGCATGCGATGCGCTAGAGTGAAGATCGCCGCCGCCCTGATCGTCGCGGGTGCCCGGTACCGAGAAGGCGTTTTACGCCTAACTGCGGCGCCTGATCGATGCCGGGTTTGAGAAGCGGATCATCTTCGGGTCGGATAATATGATCTGGCCCGACGCGATCGCCCTTGCGATCCGTCGGATCGAGATGGCACCGTTCATGTCGCCCAGGCAGAAGCGGCTGATCCACCGCGACCACGCCGCGCGGTTCCTGCCGATCGCGGGTTAAGGCGCACTTTTGCGGCACAGGCGG
>JBBSFF010000034.1:0-11051 GCA_038238995.1 Sphingomonadales bacterium | reverse complement strand
CGCATGATGTGTTGTCGGGCGACGGTCCGGCCGACGACCTCGTCGCGACGGTCGCGGCGACGCTCGCCGCCGGGCTCGACCCGGCGTTCACCGCGGAGGCGATCCTGCTGCCGACCGAAAGCGTGATCGGCGATCAAGCCGCGATCGTCGAGGTCGATGCGATCCACCGGCGGCGGAAGGCGACGCGGGCGGCGATCACCTCGGCGCTGCACGACACGCTCTGGTCGACCTACCGGTCGAACGGCGCGAACCGCTACGAGCTGACTCCCGAGGCCAAGGGGCGGCGGGCGTTGAAGAACGCCGCGCTCGGCTACCTCATGGTCGGCGACGCTGCCGATGCGGTGGCGGCGTGCTGGGCGCAATTCAACGACGCCGACAACATGACCGACCGCATGGCGGCACTGTCGTTTCTCGCGAATTCGGATGCCCCCGAACGCGATGCGGCGCTGGCGGCGTTCTACACGCGGTACCGTGACAACCCGCTCGTCATCGACAAATGGTTCAGCGTGCAGGCGGTGTCGACGCGGGCCGACACGCTGGCGCGGGTCACTGACCTTCGGGCACACCCCGACTTCAATGCCGGCAACCCGAATCGCTTGCGCGCGCTGATCGGGGCGTTCGGGGTCAATCAGGTCCGCTTCCACGCGGTCGACGGCGCCGGCTATCGCTTTCTTGCCGACGAGATCTTGACCGTTGGTAAGACCAACCCCGGGGCGGCGGCGCGGCTCAGCGTGCCGCTGGGGCGGTGGAAGCGCTTCGACCCGGTCCGGTCGGGATTGATGCGCGCCGAGCTCGAACGCATCATGGCGACGCCGGGCCTGTCGAAGGACGTGTTCGAGATGGCGAGCAAGAGCCTTGCGGGATAGCCGCCGCGCGGGTTCGAGCCGCCCTAGCGTGCGATCCAGTCGGCGACTTCGGCGGCGACCGCATTCGCGGCGGTGTTGAGCGCGATCGCGACGTCGGCGGGGTTCTGGCTCGCGACGGACTGGACAGCGTCGAACCGTCGGATCGCGAACGGGGCCTTGGCGGTCCCGCTCAGCGTCGCGTCGTAGCGGACGCGGACGACAACCGCACTCGGGTTGCGGACATCGAGGCCGAAGTCGAATAGCGTCCCCGACAAGGTCCGCCCGGGAGCGAGCGTCGCCTGATGCGGGTCGATCACCGGCACCCCGCGCGCGGCAATCGTGTCGGCGAGGACGTGCTGGAACTCGCGGTTGGGCTGCTCGGCCCATGTCGCGCCCGTCAGATACGCAACCTCGGTATCGGTCGTCGCGACGGGCACCCGCAAGGTCTGGAGCGTACCCGGAACGGTGGGCACGAGAACGAGAAGCGTCGTCGCACGGTCGCTCGTCCGCGGCGCTGCGACCGGCGTCGCGGTCGCACGTAACGCCATCAGCGCGACCGGCGCCTTGTCGTTCCCGCCGATCTGCACGAGCGGCCCGCAACCGGCGAGGGCGCAACCGACCACGACCAGCGCGGCGAACGAAATCTGGCGCATCATCACTTCTTGCCCTTCTTCGGCGCGACATAACCCGGCGCGGCATATTCGGGGAGGCGGCGTCCGCCGAGCAGTGCGCCCGCCGGATCCTCGTCGAGCTTGGCCGCGATCGCGCCAAGCTGCGCGGTCGCGTCGCGCGCCTCGCGGAGCAGTTGCGCGGTCTCGGGCAGCGTCTGGCCGGTGAACGTGTCGATCCCTGGCTGCGCGCTGGTGACGAGGTTGTCGAGCTTGGCCAACGTCGCGTTGGCGTGACCCGCCGTCTCGCGCAGGTCGTGAACGAGCGGCGCGGCATCGGCCGTCAGGATCGTATCGGCGTGCCCGGTCAGCTTGGTCAGCGCCGCTGCGGCCGCCGTCGCCTGCTTGAGCGTCTCGCGCGTCTCGACGATCGTCGCCGCGATTTCGGGGCCGCGATCGGCGAGGCTGCCAGTCAGGCGGGCGGCATTGACGAGGATATTGCCGAGCGACTTGCGGTTGGCCGGATTGAGCAATTCGTTAAGCGACGCGGTCAGCGCCGAGACATTGTTGAGCAGTTCCGGCGCGCTTGCCAGCAGCTGCCCGAGCGCACCGGCGCGTGGCGGGATCACCGGCTTGCCGAACGGACCGACCTCGGTGATCGGCGGCGCTCCGGCCATTGACCCGGCCAGCTGGATCTGACTGACGCCGGTGAAGCCAACGCCCTCGATCGCGGCGGTCGTCCCCTGCAGGATCGGCGTGTCGGCCTTGATCTCGACCCGGACACGGACGGCGTCGGGGGTCTTGGGCAGCAGCGCGATTTCCTTGATCTGGCCGACCGGCACACCCTTGAACTGGACCGGCGACCCGATCGCGAGGCCGCTGATCGATTGGCGGTAAAAGATGTCGTACTGGTTCTTGTCGTCGCCCGAGAACTTGGCGAGATAGAGCACGAAGGCGAACAGCGCAACGGTCAGCGTGATGACGACGCCGCCGACGAGGACATAGTTGCTCCGGGTTTCCACGTCAGTTCTCGCCCTCTATCGCCCCGGTGTCCGACGTGTTCGCGCCAACCAAACCCTCGCCCGCTTCAAGCGCGCGGGCCGCATCGCGGTCCTCGCGCGTCGCTTTTTGCGGAATGGCATCGGTCGCCGCCGCCGCTCGTCCGCGTGGACCCGAGAAATATTCGCGGACCCACGGGTGGTCAAACTCCAATAGTTCCGGAATCGTTCCGACCTTGAGCATGACGCCGTCGCCGAGCACCGCGACGCGGTCGCAGATCGCATAAAGCGTGTCGAGATCGTGGGTGATGAGGAACACCGTCAGCCCGAGGGTGTCGCGCATCCCCTTGATCAGCTCGTCGAACGCCGCCGCGCCGATCGGGTCGAGCCCGGCGGTCGGTTCGTCGAGGAACAGCAGCGCCGGATCGAGCGCGAGCGCTCGCGCGAGCCCGGCGCGCTTGCGCATGCCGCCCGATAGCTCGGACGGGAACTTGGGCCCGGCGAGGTCGGGCAGGCCGACCATGGCGATCTTGTAGCTGGCGATCTCGTCCATCAGCGCCTGGTCGAGGTCGAAGAACTCGCGCATCGGCGCTTCGATATTCTCGGCAACGGTGAGGGACGAAAACAATGCGCCGCCTTGAAACAACACGCCCCAACGCCGGCGAAGGTCCTTGGCGGCGGCGGCATCGAGGTTTGCGACATCCTCGCCGAGCACGCTGATCTCACCCGCGTCGGACTGTTGCAGTCCGATGATCGACCGCATGAGGACCGACTTACCCGTGCCCGATCCGCCGACCACGCCGATGATCTCGCCGCGGCGCACCTCGAGATTGACGTCCCTGTGGACGACCTGCTCGCCGAAGCTGTTTTGCAGGTGCGACACGCGGATGACGATGTCGTCATCCGGTGCGCGCGCGCGCGTCGCGGCGACCGCCATCAGACGTAACCGAGCGCGGTGAAGAACACCGCGAAGAAGGCGTCGAGAACGATGACGAGGAAGATCGACTGAACCACCGCCTGGGTCGTCCGCGCGCCGACCGATTCGGCATTGCCGGTGACCTGCATCCCTTGGAAGCAGCCGGTGACCGCAATGATGAAGCCGAACACCGGGGCCTTGATCATGCCGATGACGAGATCCGACAGCGGCGTTACGTCTTGGATGCGCTGGACAAAGCTCGACGGCGGGATCGCCAGCGAAATCCAGCAGAACAGCCCGCCGCCGATCATCGCCATGATCGACCCGAAAAAGGCCAGCAGGGTCATCATGATGACCATCGCGATCACGCGCGGGAGCACGAGCACCTCGGTCGGGGACATGCCGATCGAGTTCATCGCGTCGACTTCCTCGTTCAGCTTCATCGAGCCGATCTGCGCGGCGAACGCCGAGCCCGAGCGTCCGGCGACCATGATCGCTGTGAGGAGGATGCCGAGCTCGCGAATGACCGAACGTCCGATCAGATTGACGACGAACACCTCGGCCCCGAACTGACGGAGTTGGACCGCGCCCTGTTGCGCCAGCACGATGCCGACGAGGAACGATAGCAGCCCGACGATGCCCAGCGCATTCGCCCCGACGACCTCCATCTGATGCACGACCGCGTTCCACCGCAGCGGACGGCGCTCGAAGATCGTCTGGAACAGCACGACGAGGGTTTGCCCGAGGAAGGCAAGAAACTCCCCCAGCGTCGTTGCGGCGTGGACGACCGATGCGCCGATCAGCTCGAGCCGCTCGACCGCGCGATTGCCGTGTGGCGGACGCCGCGTCGACGGCTTGTCATTCGCCGCGACCTGGTCGATCAGCCGCTTGGCGTCGTCGGAGGCATTATCGAGCGTCGCGTGCTTGCCCGCCGCCGCCCAGTCGCGCAGCAGCTTGTGGACGAGCCACGCCCCGGTGGTGTCGATGGTCTCGATGCCGCCAAGGTCGATCTGTAGATCGCGATCGGGCCGGATCGCGGCGAGGTCGGGCGCAACCGTTCCGATCGACGCGACGGTCAGCGCGCCGCCGAGGTGGAGCGTACGGGCTCCCCCTCCGGTTTCGTCGAGCGTCATGGTGGCGTCGGTCATCGCATCCGTTTGTTGAGGGAACGATACGGTTCCGCAAGGGGCAAACGCCGTCGGTGCGGTTCGGTTGCGTCACGATCGGTCCTTCGGCATGGGCGGATGATGACGCGTGTGATCTACGACATGGACCAGACCATCACACGGGCCGCGACGTACACCCGGTGGTTGATCTATTGGGCCCGCCGCGAAGCCCCGTGGCGACTGGCGCTGCTGCCGGTCGCGGCAATCGCCGGTATCGGCTTTCGACTGGGACTGGTGTCACGGCGTCGTTTGAAGGAGTTCGCCCAGCGGCTCGTAATGGGCGACGCGGCACCGCGCACCAAGGTCGAAAGCCATGCTGCCGATTTCGCCGCGAAGGTCGTTGCGCGGGGATTGATGCCCGGAGCCGTCGCGCAGATCGCCACCGACCGCAGCGATGGCCACGAAATCGTTATCGCCACCGCGAGTTTTGCCTTCTACGCCCACGCGATTGCGTCGGCGCTCGGGATCGACCGCGTCATCGCGACGGAGTCGACATGGGACGGCGACCGGCTCCGTGCGCAAATTGCGGGCGAGAATTGCTTTGGCGCAGCGAAGGCGGCGACGGTCGTGGCAGCAATGCCGGGAGCGCGCTTCGTCCGCGCCTATTCCGACCATGTCTCCGACGCGCCGTTATTCGCCCTCGCTGCCGAACCGGTCGCAGTGACGCCGTCGCGCGCCCTGCGGCGGCTCGCGGTGGAACGCGGCTGGCGGATCGTCGACTGGCGCTGAGCAACGCAGCCAAGCCGATACTTCGCCGTTCGCGCTTACCCTGTCACGGTCATGCGATCGCGGCGCACTTCCGGTGGCGCCGCTGCGCCGCTCCAATCATCCCGAAACCGCCGATCATCATCGCCCATGTCGCAGGCTCAGGCACGTGCCCGGCGATGAAATCATAATAGGCCGAGACACGGGTATCGACGGCGAGCTCACCATAACTTGAATTCGTGCACTGACCGCCGGTCGCGGAGGGGTCGACGCTGCCGGCAACGCCGCAGACACCGCCCTGGAACAGTGCTCCGCTGATGCCGAACGACGTCAGGCCGACGATCTTCCCGTCACGAAAATGCGGTCCTCCCGAATCGCCGGGGGTCGAGCCGGTGTCGTGGAACACGCCGTCGGCGGAGACGTAGCCGAGGCCCGGCGAACCGAGAAAGCGACCGAAGACGTCGTTTCCCGCAAGCCCACTGTCGAAGTCGGTGACGAGGAAGCCGTCGGTCGGCGCGCCGAAGATATCGGTCGGCGACCCTGGCGGCGCCCCGAACCCGGCGGCGGCAAGAACCTGGCTCCAGGTAAATTCGTATTCGTTGAAGCCGGTCCGCTTATTGCCGTCTTGAAAGCCGGTATCGCCGCCCCCGCCGGTACCGAGTGACCCCAGCGCGACCTGCTGTTCGACCCCAAGGTTGCTGGCGACGCTACCGTGGTCGAGCGCGTAGATCGCGGTGCCGAGCGGCACATCCTGGCTCAGCTTGATGATGCCGATATCGCTGCCGTGCAGGACATTCCCATTGAAGTTCGGGTCGGTGTAATACGACGATGCGAGAATGCTCGGTGCACGGGGCTGGAGGTAGTCGGGAAGATAGACGCGAACGCTCGCGATTCCCGACGCATCGCCGATCAGGCAGTGCCCCGCCGTCAACACCGTATTGCTGCCAACCACCGCGCCGCTGCAGACACTCGCGGTGTTGGCCAGGACCTGTGCGTTGGTTTGAACCTGGATGCCGACGACGCCGGTGAACTGGGTATCGCGGTTGACCAAGGAACTGCCGGTAAATAGATCGCCGGGGTTCTGCACGCTGATGTACGGCGTCGCGTTGGCGGCGACCCAGTCGGGCGTCACCGCGTTCGCCGTACCCGACAGGCTCGCCGTCGCCGCCATCGCCGCAAGGATCGTCGCCCGCATCGTTGCACCTCTTGGATCGCGTCACCCAATCTATGACGCACCAATGCTACGGGACGACGGCGGCTGCGTATAGTCGTTACGCAGCCAATTTACGGAGAACATAGGGCAGGATGCCGCCGGCGTAAAAATAGTCGAGCTCCTGTTCGGTATCGATCCGGCACTTGGTCTCGAAGCTGCCGGTCGAGCCGTCGGCGCGGGTGAAGGCGACGCTCACCGTCTGGCGCGGGCGGAGCGACGCCATGCCGAGGATGTCGAACGTCTCGTCGCCGGTCAGCCCGAGCGTCTTGCGGTCGATCCCTTCCGCGAACTGGAGCGGCACAACCCCCATCCCGACGAGGTTCGAGCGGTGGATGCGCTCGAAGCTTTCGGCGATCACGGCGCGGACGCCGAGCAGCGTCGTGCCCTTCGCCGCCCAGTCGCGCGACGAGCCGGTGCCGTATTCCTTGCCCGCGACGACAATGAGCGGGGTGCCGCTCGCGCGGAACTTCTCGGCCGCATCGAAGATTGCGAGCTGCTCGCCGTCGGGCATCCGGGTAATTCCGCCCTCGACCCCGGGGACCATCTCGTTCTTGATGCGGATGTTGGCGAAGGTGCCGCGCATCATCACCTCGTGGTTGCCGCGGCGCGCGCCGTAGCTGTTGAACTCGGCGCGGCTGACTTGCCGGTCGTTGAGGTAGCGCCCGGCGGGCGAGGCTTCCTTGATGTTGCCGGCAGGCGAGATGTGGTCGGTCGTCACCGAGTCGGCGAAGATTGCCAGCGGACGCGCGCCGACGATGTCGCCGACCGTGGCAGGCGTCATCGTCATCCCCTCGAAATACGGCGGGTTGGCGACATAGGTCGACACCGGGTTCCATTTATACGTCGCGCCGCCCTCGATCTTGATCGCCTGCCAGCGGTCGTCGCCAGCAAAGACGTCGGAATAGCGCGTGCGGAACATGTCGGCGGTGACGTTCGACATCACCATGTCGCTGACCTCCTGGTTGGTCGGCCAGATGTCCTTGAGGAAGACGTTGCTGCCGTCGGTCGCCTGCCCGATCGGATCGGTAACCATGTCGTTGCGCATCGTCCCCATCAGCGCATAGGCGACGACGAGCGGGGGTGAGGCGAGATAGTTCGCGCGGACGTCGGGCGACACGCGGCCCTCGAAGTTGCGGTTGCCCGAAAGGACGCTGCACGCGACGAGGTCGCCGGTGCTGATCGCATCGCTGATCGGTTCGGGCAGTGGGCCCGAATTGCCGATGCACGTCGTGCAGCCGTAGCCGACGAGGTTGAAGCCGAGATAGTCAAGATCGTCCTGGAGCTTCGACGCGGCGAAATAGTCGGTGACGACCTTCGATCCGGGCGCGAGGCTGGTCTTGACCCACGGCTTCGCGGTCAACCCGAGCGCGCGGGCTTTGCGTGCGACGAGCCCGGCAGCGACGAGGACGTTGGGGTTCGACGTGTTGGTGCAGCTAGTGATCGCCGCGATGACGACGTCGCCGTGGCCGAGGCTGTAGTTCGCCCCGGCGACGTCGATCCGCTTGTGCCCCTCGTCGCCCGACTTCTTGTAGCCGGCCGCGAGTTCGGTTTCGAACGCCTCGTCGGCCTGGCCGAGCAGCACCCGGTCCTGCGGGCGGCGCGGCCCGGCGAGCGACGGCTGGACGCCGCCGAGGTCGAGGTGGAGCGTATCGGTGAATACTGGGTCGGGCAGCGTCGCGTCGCGCCACATGCCCTGCGCCCGGCAGTACGCCTCGACGAGCTCGATCTGATGCGCGTCGCGCCCCGACAGCTTGAGATAGTTGAGCGTCGCCTGGTCGACCGGGAAAAACCCGCACGTCGCGCCGTATTCGGGGGCCATGTTCGCGATCGTCGCGCGGTCGGCGAGCGTCAGCGCATCGAGCCCCGGACCATAGAATTCGACGAAGCGCCCGACGACGCCCTTCGCGCGGAGCATCTGCGTGACGGTGAGGACGAGGTCGGTCGCGGTGATGCCCTCGCTCATCGTGCCGTCGAGCTTGAAGCCGACGACCTCGGGGATCAGCATGCTAACCGGCTGACCGAGCATCGCCGCCTCGGCCTCGATCCCGCCGACGCCCCAGCCGAGGACGCCCAGCCCGTTGACCATCGTCGTGTGGCTGTCGGTGCCGACGAGCGTGTCGGGATAGGCGACCAGCGACCCGTCCGCAGCCTCGCTCGTCCAGACGGTCTTCGCCAGATATTCGAGGTTGACCTGGTGGCAGATGCCGGTGCCCGGCGGCACGACGCGGAAGCCCTTGAGCGCCGACGATCCCCAGCGGAGGAACTCGTAACGCTCGATGTTGCGCTTGTATTCAAGGTCCATATTGTCCTCGAATGCCGCTGGCGTGCCGAACTCGTCGACCATCACGCTGTGGTCGATGACGAGGTCGACGGGCACTTGCGGGTTGATCTTCGCCGGGTCGCCGCCGAGCTTGGTCATCGCATCGCGCATCGCGGCGAGGTCGACGACGCACGGGACGCCGGTGAAGTCCTGCATCAGGACGCGCGCCGGGCGATAGGCGATCTCGCGGTCGGAACGCCGGTCGTGGCCCCACTGGACCATCGCGGCGAGGTCATCGTGGGTCACGGTGACCCCGTCCTCGAAGCGGAGCAGGTTCTCGAACAGGACCTTCATCGAAAACGGCAGGCGGCTGATGTCGCCGAGCGCCTCGGCGGCGGCGGGCAAGCTGTAATAACCATAGTCCTTGCCCTCGACCGTCAGCGTCCGGCGGGTTTTCAGGCTGTCCTGTCCAACGGCGGTCACGGTCTCGTCTCCTGCATTCTCGGTTGTGGAGCGTCGTAGCCTAGTTCGCGCGCATGGCAACGTCAGGCGTCGCTATCGCCCGCTGCGACGATCGGCTAGGACACGGGCTTCGTCCGCGGAGAACCCCAAGCGATGCCCACCCAAGCCGCCCAATGCCGGGCGCAATCCAAGCAGGCGCGCCAGGCTGCCCGCGCCGACCTGTTGCCCTTTCTGCGCGCATGGCTCGCGGCGCCGCTGCGCGTCGCGGCGATCGCGCCGTCGGGCCCGGCGCTCGCGCGTGCGATCACCGCCGAGATCAGCGCCGCCTCGATGCCGGTGATCGAGTTCGGCCCGGGCACCGGCGTCTTTACCCAAGCGATCCTCGACGCGGGCGTGACGCCCGATCAGCTGATCATGATCGAGGCTGGTGCCGACTTCGCCGCGCTGTTGCGGACGCGCTTTCCTGCGGTCAGGATCGTCGAAGGCAGCGCCGGTGCGCTCGCCGACGTGCCGTTGTTCGGTCCCGGGACCGTCGGCGCGGTCGTCAGCGGGTTGCCGATCCTGTCGATGCCGCGCCCGATCGTCCTCGCCATTTTGGGCACCGCGTTCAGCGAAATGCGTCCGGGCGGGGCGATGTATCAGTTTACGTATGGGTTCCGCTGCCCGGTGGCGGACAGCGTTCTCGACGCGATGGGCCTCAAGGCGAGCCGCACTTCGACCGTTGTCGTCAATGCGCCGCCGGCGAGCGTGTACAAAATAGAGCGAAAATAAGCGTTTGGCTGCAGTCCGATCGCCGACTGGACTCAGCGCCCGCCCGAGACGATCACCGTGACCGCCCGGCGATTCTGCGCATACGCCGACTCGTCGGTGCCGTCGGCGACCGGGCGTTCCTTGCCGTAGCTGATCGTTGCAATGCGGCTGGCATTCACCCCCTGCGCGGCAAGGAAGTTCTTGGCCGCGCTCGCCCGGCGGTCGCCGAGCGCGAGGTTGTATTCGCGCGTGCCACGCTCGTCGCAATGGCCTTCGACGGTGACCTTGACACCCGGATAGCGCGCTAGCCATTCGGCCTGCTTGCCGAGGATCGCCTTGGCGGTGTCGTCAACCTCATAGCTGTCGGAGCCGAACAACACGGTGTCGGACCCGCTTGTCGCTTTGAAGTCGGCGACGCTGCCGGGCAGATTGGTCGTGCCGACCGCGGTATCGGTGCTGCCCGATGATGGCGGGGTCATGGTCTGCGGCACCATCGCCGTCGCGGGCGGCGGCGCGGGCGGCAGCACTTTATTCTTGGTCGAGCACGCAGCGGTGCCGACGAGGACGGCGACGATCGCCAAGGTTGAAGCCCGATGCAGCATGGTCGCACCCTTTCGCTGGTGAAATGAACCGATAGCCGAAGCTCGTTACGGCAACAACGGCGACCACGCCGGATCGGACGCATCCAACGGCGTTTTTATCTGCCGCTCGTTGGCCCCCGACAGATCGACCGAGTGGAGGTCGACCCGCCCGCCGCGTCCCGCTGCGGTGCGGAAAAACAGTATGACGCGCCCGTTCGGCGACCACGTCGGGCCTTCATCCTGATAGGCGTTGGTCAGGAGCCGCTCGCCGCCGCCGTCGGGACGCATGACGCCGATGCGGAACTTGCCACTGGTGAGCTTGGTAAAGGCGATCAGGTCGCCGCGCGGCGACCATACCGGCGTGCTCGCGCGACCCTCGCCGAAGCTGATTCGCGTCTGCCCCGACCCGTCGGCATTCATCGTGTAGATCTGCTGCCCGCCGCTGCGGTCGCTTTCGAAGACGATCTTCGACCCGTCGGGGGAATAGCTCGGCCCGGTGTTGATCCCCGGCCCGCTCGTCAGCCGGGTCAGCCGATGGCTGGCGATG
>JBBSFF010000033.1:0-11058 GCA_038238995.1 Sphingomonadales bacterium | reverse complement strand
GCTGGGCGGCGAGCGGGAGCATCGCCGCCTCGCTCGCTGTTGCGATCGTGCTGCTGACTCCGGCTCGCATGCCGCCGCCGTCGATCCCGACCGCGGTCGCCCTCGTCGCGGTTTCCGACGAAGCCGCGTTCGCGCAGGTCTTCACACCGACCCCCGATGAGGAACGCGTTCTATGAAGATCGTCCTCACCGCTCTCATTTTGCTGGGCGCGGCGCTGCCTGCTGCCGCGCAGATGCCGCCGCCGCCGGGTGAGGCGATGTCGGCACCCGGCGGTCGCAACCGGCCCCCCCTTCACGACCCGATGCACGGGATGAAGCGGATGTACGGCTCGATGAGCGAAGCCGGCCGCGCGACGATGATGGCGGCGATGCGGAGTACCGATCCGCGCGCCGGGCACATCGCCACTCAGGCCGCGCGCGACCGGATGCTTGCGGTCCTCGACGCCGACCGGCTCGACGCGGCCGCGCTTAAGCGGGCAATGGACGACGAGCGCGCGTCGGCGAACGCCGCGAAGACCCGTCAGCAAGCGGCGATGCTCGGCGCGTATCAGACATTGTCACTCGCCGACAGGCGGGCGTTCGTTGCCGACGCGCGGGCGATGCGCGCGCGTATCGACGAGCGGATGGCCGAGACGAAGCGCGACCGCACGCCCGACGGAACGATGCCGCCGCCAAGGTAGGACCGCGACGAGATCGGTGTTCTAATGCGCTTCCGGCCGATACCCGGTCTGCGCCGCAATCCGGTCCCATATCGCACCTGCCAGCCGCGCCGTGACCGGTCCGGGCGAGCCGCCATTGACCGGCGTGCCGTCGATCCGCACTACCGGCAGCACCGGCACCGTTGTCGACGTGATGAACGCCTCGACGGCTTCCTTCGCGTCTTCGAGGGTGAATGTGCGTTCGGCGACCGTGATCTGCAGCGACGCCGCCGCGGCGATGACCGCGCCACGCATCACGCCTGGCAGGATCCGGGGCGACAGCGGATGCGTGACGACCGCACCGGTGGCGTCGACGATCCACGCGTTGGTCGATCCGCCCTCGGTCACCGTCCCGTCGCCGGCGACCAGCCACGCCTCGAACGCCCCGGCATCGCGCGCCGCCTGCTTCGCCAGCACGTTGGCGAGCAGGCCGGTCGTCTTGATGTCGCACCGGCCCCAGCGCAGGTCGGGCGCGCTGACGACCGCGACACCAGTCGCCTGCTGCGCCACGCGCTGCGCGAAGTCGAAGCCGCGGACGGTCATCACCAGCGTCGGCGCGCGTGGCGAGGGGAAGCCGTGCTCGCGCTTCGCCGTGCCGCGCGTCACCTGGAGATACAGCAGCGCCTCGCCCACGCGGTTTGCTGCGATCAACCGTCGCGCAACGAGCCCGAGCGCCGCCGCCGCCATCGGCATCGCGATGCCGAGTTCGCCAAGATTGCGCGCCAACCGCGCAACATGCTCGGGCCAGTCGAGCAGCCGCCCGCCGAGCACCGCGCACACCTCGTAGACGCTGTCGGCGAACTGCAGCCCGCGATCCTCGACCGACACCGCCGCCGCGCCGAGCGGAACGACCTGACCATCGACATAGGCGAGACGCGACATCGTGAACTTTCGCAGCTTCGGACGTTCGGGGTTAAACCGCGCGCCACAGGGAGACAATATGACCGAAATCGTCTGGTTCCGTAACGATCTTCGCCTTGCCGACCAGGCGGCGGTGCGCGCGGCGGCTGCGACGGGGCGGGTCGTCGCGGTGTTCGTCCTCGACGACGACACGCCGGGCAAGTGGCGCGTCGGCGCAGGCCAGCGCTGGTGGCTCCACTACAGCCTCGTCGCGCTGGCGAAGGACCTCGAGGCAATGGGCGGCGCGCTCGTCCTCCGCCGCGGCAGCCCGGCGACCGAACTCGCGGCGGTGGCGAAAGCGGCAGGCGCGACCGCGGTCCACGCGCTGCATCATTATGAGCCGTGGGCGGTGGCGCAGGAAACCGCTGTGGCTAAGGTGCTCGATCTGACGCTCCACGACGGCGCGTATCTCAAGGTTCCGGGGACGACGACGTCGGGGTCGGGGACGCCGTACCGCATCTTCACCCCGTTCTGGAACGCGCTCCAGCCGGCGATGCCGCCGCCCGCGCCCGCGCCTGCGCCGATGATCCGCTTCGCCGACGTGCCCGCCGGCGACGATCTCGACGACTGGAAGCTGCTGCCGACCGACCCCGACTGGGCGGGCGGGTTCGACGTGTGGACGCCCGGGGAGGCGGGCGCGCACGCCGCGCTCACCGCGTTCGCCGAAGTCGCGGGCGACTATGACGAGGGACGCAACCTGCCCGCCAAGCCGCTGACGTCGCGACTGTCGCCGCACCTCCACCACGGCGAGATCAGTCCGGGGGCGGTCTGGCACGCGGTCGCCGGGCGCGGCAAGGGCCCGGAAAGTTACCGCCGCGAGATCGGCTGGCGCGACTTCGGCATCAATCTGGTGCTGCAGTTCCCAAAGATCGGTGACGAACCCAACCGTTCGGCGTTCAAGGATTTCCCCTTCCGCGACGACCCGACGGGCTTGAAGGCGTGGCAACGAGGACGGACCGGCTACCCGATCGTCGACGCCGGGATGCGCCAGCTGTGGCAAACCGGCTGGATGCACAACCGCGTGCGGATGATCGTCGCATCGTTCCTGACCAAGCACCTGCTGATCGATTGGCGGCGCGGCGAGCGCTGGTTCTGGGACTGTCTCGTCGACGCCGACTATGGCAACAACAGCCTCGGCTGGCAGTGGATCATGGGGTCGGGGATCGATTCATCGCCGTTCAACCGGATCTTCACCCCCGTCGGCCAAAGTGGGAAGTTCGACGGCGGCGGGGCCTATATCCGCGAATGGGTCCCCGAGCTGGCGAAGCTGCCCGACGATGCGATCCATGCGCCGTGGGAAGCGGAGCCGATCGTGCTGCAGGCGGCGGGGGTTGAACTTGGCCGGACCTATCCGCAGCCGATCGTCGACCACGCCGAAGCGCGGGCGCGGGCGCTCGCGGCGTATGCGGCGATCCGCTGACCGTCGCCGCACGAAACGTACAATAATGTACCGACGCTGCCGTAACGATCGCGCAGATCAGCATGCATGGCCGATTATCGCCTTTATTTCCTCAACGACGCGAACAAGATTCTCCGTCGGGAGGATGCCGAATGCGCCGACGACGCGACGGCGGTCGCGCTCGCCGCCGAACGCGACCATGCGCACGCGATCGAGATCTGGTCGGGCAAGCGCATCGTCGCAACGGTACTGCCGGGGCAGCGCGCGCCGGGGCATGACGGCGGTTAGGACCGCAGCGCCTCGATCGGGCTGAGCTGTGCTGCGCGCGTCGCCGGGTACCAGCCGAAGAAGATGCCGATCGACGCCGACACCGCGAAGGCGACGACGATCGCGCTGACCGTCACGCTGGTGTCGAAGCCGATCGCGCTGCTCGCCGCCGTCGCGAGCCCGGTGCCGAGCCCGACGCCGATGCCGCAGCCGAGCAACGACAGCATCAGTGCCTCGAGCAGGAACTGGAGGCGGACCGCCGACCGGCTCGCCCCGATCGCCATGCGGATGCCGATCTCGCGGGTCCGCTCGGTGACCGATACGAGCATGATGTTCATGATGCCGATTCCGCCGACGACGAGGCTGATCGACCCGATCGCCGCGAGCAGCAGCGAGATCGCCGCAGTCGTCGACGACAGCGTGTCGGTTACCGCGGTCAGGTTGTTGACGGTAAAGTCGTCGGGCGCGGTCGTTTCGAGGTGGTGCGTCCGCCGCAGCAAGCTGGTGATGCGCTCGGACACGATGTCGAGATTTTCGGCCTCGTCGACGCCGACGACGACTGCGCGGATCGACCGGCGAAAGGCGTTGCCCTGCAGCTGACGCAGCGCGGTGGTCAGCGGCACGATGACGACATCGTCGCGGTCGCCGCCGCCAAAGGTCTGGCCGCGCCGCGCCATGACGCCGATGACGGTAAAGCTGACGCCCTTAAGCCGCACCGTCCGCCCCATCGGGTCGTTCGCCCCGAACAGCGCGTCGGCGACCGCATGTCCGATCACCGCGACGCGTGCGGCGGCGCGGTCCTCCATGTCGGAAAACGTCCGCCCGGTGTCGGGGCGCCAGTCGTTGACGGTGAAATAGCCGATCGTCGTGCCGGTGACCGTCGTCGCCCAATTGACCGATCCGGCGACCGCCTGGACCGGGATCGTCGTCGTCGGCGCGGCGGCGACGACGTTCTTGAGCCGGGCGAGCTCGTCGCCGTCCTCGAGCCGCAGCGTCGCCCCGCTTCCCGCGCCGCCGCTGAACCCGCCCGACTTGCTCGCACCCGCCGTGACAATCAGCATGTTCGAGCCGAGCCCCGAGATCGCGTCGGACACCTGTTTCTGCACGCCGCCGCCGATCGCGAGCATCAGGATCACCGCAGCGACGCCGATGATCATGCCAAGCATCGTCAGTGCCGACCGCAACCGGTTGGCAATCAGCGCCGACCACGCTTCGGCGAGCATCGAGTCGATCACAGAAAATTCCTCTTCGCGGAGCGGGGAGGGGGACCGCGCCCATTTTTGGGCGTGGTGGAGGGGCGGTCGAGCGAATTCATGGTCCGAGCCCGCTCGACCGCCTCTCCACCATCGCAAGAGCGACGGTCTCCCTCCCCGAACACGGGGAGGATACGGGTTGCAGCCTTCACGCCACCACCTCCGTCGCATGCCCGTACAGCGCTGCCTCGGTCGGCGGCCCGTCGTAGAATACCAGCCCGTCCTGGATGCGCACCACCCGGTCGGTTGCGCGCGCGACTTCGGGGTCGTGAGTGACGATGACCACCGTGACACCCTGTTCGCGGTTGAGCGTCTTGAACAGCCCCAACACCTCGGCCCCCGTCCGCGTATCGAGCGCGCCAGTCGGCTCGTCCGCCAGCAACAGTTTCGGCGAGTTCGCCAGCGCGCGCGCGACCGCGACGCGCTGCTGCTGCCCGCCCGACAGCTGCGACGGGCGCGAGCGCGGCTTGTCGCCGAGCCCGACCTGCGTCAGCAACGTCTGCGCGTTCGCCTCGCGCTCGGACCGGCTCTGCCCGGCATAGACCAATGGCAGCGCGACGTTGCCGAGCGCGTTCAACCGCGGCAGCAGGTTGAAGCTCTGGAAGATGAAGCCGATCCCGCTGTTGCGCATCTTCGCCAGCGCGCGCTCGGACAAGGTCGCGGTGTCGACGCCTTCGAAGCGATACACCCCCGTCGTCGGCGAATCGAGGCAGCCGATGATGTTCATGAGCGTCGACTTGCCCGATCCGCTCGGCCCCATGATCGCCATCAGCTCGCCGTCGGCGACGTCCATGCTGATGCCGTGGAGCGCGCGGAAGGCTCCCGCCTCGCCGACGTAATCCTTGACGACATCGTCGAGCGCGAGGACCGGGATCGTCATTTCTTGTTCGGCCCGGTTCCCGGCGGACCGAGGACGACGCTCTTCTTCCCGTCCTTGCCGACCTCGGCGATGATGATCTTGTCGCCGACCGCGAGCGCGCCACCGGTGACGAGGCTGTTGTCGGCGTCCGACGCGCCGATCTTGATCCGTACCGGGTCGGGGGTGCTGCCGTGGAGGACGAACACCGTCAGCCCGTCGAGCGATTCGCCCTTCCGCCGCTTCGCCGGCTTGTAGTCGGCGGGCTTGTAGCTGAGCGCGGCGTTGGGGATCAGCAGCGCGTCCTTGTGGTCGGACACCAGGAACGACGCGTTTGCGGTCATGCCGGGGAGCAGCGCTCCGTCGGGGTTCGCGACGCCGACGATTACGGTGTAGGTGACGACGTTCTGCTGCGTTGTCGGGTTAAGCCGGATTTGGCGAACGCTGCCGCTGAAGCTCCGGCTGCCGAACGCGTCGACGGTGAAGCGCACCGACTGGCCGACGCGGACCTTGGCGACGTCGGCCTCCGCGACCGCCGCCTCGATCTGCATCGCGGTCAAATCGCGCGCGATGGTGAACAGCGTCGGCGTGCTGAACGATGCCGCGACGGTCTGGCCGAGGTCGACCTGACGGCTGATGACGACCCCCGCCACCGGGGAGCGGATGATCGTGTAGCCGAGGTTGGTCCGGTCCTGCTTGATCTGTGCCTCGGCGGCGCGGACCTGCGCCCCCGCCGACGCGGCGACCTGCTGCGCGGTCTCGAACTCCTGGCGGCTGATGTAGTTCTGCTTGAAGAGCTCGCCCGACCGCCGCGCGTTCGCGCTTTGCAGCGCGAGGCTCGAGCGGATGTTCGCGAGGTTTGCCTCGCTCGCCGCGAGCCGCGCGGCATAAACCGACGGGTCGAGTTCGAGGAGAAGCTGCCCGGCGGACACGCGCGAATTATAGTCGACGTACAGCTTGGCGACGGTGCCCGACACCTGCGTGCCGACGCTGACGACGCGGACCGGGTTGATCACGCCGTTCGCGGTGATCGCCTCGCTCAGGTCGCCCTTGGCGATCGGGACGGTGGTGAAGGCGGCGGCGGGGTCGGGACGGTGCGTCGCCTTCCAGCCGAACCACGCCGCCGCGGCGAGCCCGAGGACAAGGAGGATGATCCAGCGGCGGCGCGTCATCGGCTGCTCCTGTTCGCGTCGACCGCGGTGCTGATATCGCCGACCGCGCGCGCGAGCCTCGCCTGTGCGTCGCGGACGCCAAAATCGGCACTGACGAGTTGCTGGCGCGCAGCTGCCAGTGCCGACTGCGCGTTCAGCAGATCGGTGAAGGTGCCGACGCCCGCCTTGAACCGCCCCTGCGCGATGTCGGCCGACGCGCTCGCGCTGTTGATCAGCTCGCGCGCGGTGGCGAGGACGCGGATCTGCGTGTCGAGCGCGGTTTTTTGGGTGAAGACTTCGAGCCCCGCCTGCTGGCGCGTCTGTTCGAGCAGCGCCGCCTGCCGGTCGGCTTCGGCGCGCGCGGCGGCGACGCGGTAAGTCCGGTCGTAGCCGTTAAACAACGGGACCGACACCGTCAGCCCGACGCTCGCGCGGTTGCTGTCGGTCGACGAATTGGCATAGCCCAGATTGTCCTGCGCGCTTGCCGACAGCGACGGGCGCGTGTCCGACCGCGCGGCGCGAATCTGCGCATCCGCCGCGTCGCGGCTCGCGGCGGCGATGCGCAGGTCAGGACGCAGCCGCTCGGCATCGGCGATCAGCAGCGTGACGTCGCGGTTCAGCGCGTCGGCGGACGCGAGCGCGGGGGCGGGGGCGAGCGGCAGGACGGTGGTCGGCGGCAGCCCGACGGCGACCGCGAGCTGCCCCGCGGCCGTCCGCGCATTGCCCTGCGCCTGAACGAGCGTCAGTTCGGCCTGCGCGAGCGCGGTCCGCGCCTGAAGCGCATCGGCCGGCGTCGACACCCCCGCGCGCCGCTTGCCGTCGGCGAGGTCGAACGACGACCGGTTGAACGCGATCGTCGCGCGCGCTGCGGTCGTCGCCGCGAGGTTCGCCTGCAGGCTGTTGTACGCGGTGACCGTATTCAGCGCGACCGTCTGCGCGGTGTCGGCGATCTGGCCGAGCGCGGCGCGCTGGTTCGCACGCGCGCCGTCGATCCGCGCGGCGCGGCCGCCAAAGTCGAACAGTAGATAATTGAGCGCGAGGCTCGCCGAGGAGCCGAGGTCGGTCGAATTCGACGTGGCGGCGAACGACTGACCGCTCGCGGTGACAACCCGCTGGTTGCCGAGATAGTCGGTGCGGCTGAGCGTCGGGCCGAAGCTCGCCGAGACCGTCGGCAGCGTCGCGGCGCGCGCGATGCCGAGGTTCGCCGCCGCGCTCCGGCTCGCCGCCCACGCCACCGCCGTCGCCGGATTATGGCACAGCGCGAGGTCGACGAGGTCGGGGAGGGTAAGGGAACCGGTCGGCGCGGCGGCGCACGGCGCGGTCGTGCCGGGGAGCAGGTGACGCGGATCGTCGACCGCCGCCGCCGGGGATGCAAGCAGGACGGCGATGAGCGCGGCGTGTCGGAGCATGTTGCGCCGCACATAGGGTGCCGCAGGGGGAACGTCGAGGGTGCCCCCGCGTGAGCTTCGCGCCGTTAGAAGGGAATCGCCGCCCCGTCCCACGCGAACAGCCCGCCGCTGTCGGCGGGGGTCAAGCCGTCGACAAGAGCGAGCATCGCGGCGGCGGCGAAGGCCGGGGTGAACAGCTTCGCCGAGGCGACGCCGCGCTGGAACGGAGCCGACAGTTGCGTGTCGACGGTGCCGGGGTGGAGCCCGACAACGACGCTCGACGGCGCACGCCGGGCGTGCTCGATCGCTGCCGTCCGCAGCAGCTGGTTGAGCGCCGCCTTCGACGCGCGGTAGCCGTACCACCCGCCGAGCCGGTTGTCCTCGATCGACCCGACCCGCGCCGACAGCGCCGCGAACGCGGTCTTGCAGTCTGTCCGCAGCAGCGGCAGGAAGGCCGCCGCGACGAGCGCCGGGCCGATCGCGTTGACCGCGAAGCTACGCGCGAGACGGACGGCGTCGAGGTCGCGCATCGCCTTTTCGGGGCCGCCGGTTCCGTCGTGGAGCATCCCCGTCGCGACGATGACGAGGTCGAGGCCGCCGCCGATCCGCGCGGCGGCGGCGGTGATCGACGCGGGGTCGGTCAGGTCGAGATCGGCGCGGGTCAGCGCGATGACATCGCCGCGCGGGCGAAGCAGGTCGACGAAGGCTGCGCCGATCCCGCCGGAAGCGCCGACGACGACCGCGCGGAGATCGGGGGCGAAACTACTCAACAAATCCGTCATCCCCGCTTCCGCGGGGATGACGGATTTGCAAGATCAATCCTTCTCCAGCGTGCATTGAAGCGGATGCTGGTGCTCGCGGGCGAAGTCCATCACCTGCGTCACCTTGGTCTCGGCGACCTCGTAGGTGAAAATGCCGCAGATGCCGACCCCGCGCTGGTGGACGCTCAGCATCACCCGTGTCGCATCCTCGATCGTCATGCGGAAAAACCGCTGGAGCGTCAGCACGACGAACTCCATCGGTGTGTAATCGTCGTTGAGCAGCAACACCTTGTACAGCGCCGGCTGTTTCGTCTTCGGCTTGGTCTTGGTCGCGACGCCGACCCCGCCGCGGCGTTCGCCGTCGTCGTCGTCATCGTCGGGGCCGGCGAAGGGGCGGAGGTTCATACACCTAATATACGGGTTCAGCCGCCCCGCGTTCAAGAGGTGCGTTCATCCTCAATCCATCCCTGCGGGGGAAGGATCGCAGCCCAACGGGCGGGAGATCGCTCCCCCGCCCGCCACGATCGTCGTAGTATGGTCTTAAAGGCCGATCGTGCCGACCATCGACTTCATCTTGTCGGTGGCGACGGTAGCGCGCGCCTTCATCGGCTCGAACACTTCGCCCATCAGCTTGACCATCGTCTCCGACAGCTTCGACATTTCGGCGACGGCGGCATCGAACTGCGTCTTAGCGAAGTCGTTCTGCAGCTGCATCAGCTCGTTCGGGGTCTTGACCGTCGTCATCGCGCGGGCGGCGGCGGTGGTTTCCTCGAACGCTTTGCGGCTATATTCCGAGACTTCGCGGGCGATCGCCTCGATCCCCTGCGCGGCGGCGCGCGACGAGGCGAGCATCGCCTCGACGTTGCCGCGCGCCAAGCCGGCCATCTCGTCGACCGACTTCATGCTGTGCTCGATCGCTTCGCGCGACTTTGACGCGACCTGTTCGAACGACGCCTTGCCCTGCGCCATCGCGTTCTCGGTCTGGCTGGCCATCGTGTTCTTCATCTGCTCGGCACCGTTCTTCATGGCGTCGGCGGCGGTGGTATAGGCTTCGGTCATCGCGGTTTCCTTTGGCTTGGTAGGGGCCGGCGCGGCTGCGACGGGGGTCGGGACGTGGAGAAGGGGTTCCGGCATCGGCGGCAGGGAAACCGCGGCGGCGGGCGGTGCCGCCAGGATGGCAGCGGGAGGCGTAACCGGCACCACCGCCGCGAACGGCGCGGGGGTCGCCACGGTCACCGGCATGGCCGTCGTGACGACCGGCTTCGGCGCGACCACGCGCGGCGGTACCGCCGTCTTCGCTGCCTTCACAGGAGCGAGCGGCGCAGGGGCGAGAGGGATCTTGTCGACGGCCATTCCGGTCTCCGATGCGTTATGCTGCAGTGCAACATAGAACCGGATTGTGACGGTTGCAAGCATAATTCGATCATCGACGCACTTATGTGTGCGCCACCGCACTGACATTCGACGCCGCCAGCGCAGCGTCGAGGTCGGCGAGCAACCGCGACAGCGCCGCTGAGTTCATCGCTTCGGCCCGCGCGACCAGCACGTCCTGCGTGTTCGACGCGCGCAGCAGCCACCAGCCGTCGGGCGTCGTCACCCGCACCCCGTCGGTCGCGTCGACCGTCGCCCCCGCGGCCTCGAGCCGCGCGCGCACCTCGCCGACGACCGCGAACTTACGCGTGTCGGCGCACGGGAAGCGCAGTTCGGGCGTATTGACCAGCGCCGGCATCACGTCCTTCAGTTCGCTCAGCGTCCGCCCCGACGCCGCGACCGCGCCGATCAGGCGAACGGCGGCGTACAGCCCGTCGTCGAAGCCGTAATAGTCGTGCGCGAAGAACAGATGCCCGCTCATCTCGCCCGCGAGCGGTGCGCCGGTTTCCTTCATCTTCGCCTTGATCAGCGAATGGCCGGTCTTCCACATCAACGGCTGACCGCCGAGCTCGCGCACGCGGTCGAACAGCGCCTGGCTCGACTTGATGTCGCCGATGATCGTCGCGCCGGGGAGCGCCCGCAACACCGGCTCGGCGAGCAACCCGAGCAATTGGTCGCCCCAGACGACGCGGCCCTGCCCGTCGATCGCACCCAGTCGGTCGCCGTCGCCGTCGAACGCGAGGCCCATCTCGCAGGCGTGTTCGGCGACGGCGGCCTTGAGGTCGGCGAGGTTGACCTCCTCGGTCGGGTCGGGGTGGTGGTTTGGGAAGTCGCCGTCGACGTCGGTGAACAACAGGATGTGTTTGCCCGGCAGCCGCGCGGTCAGCTTCTCGACAACCGGCCCGGCGGCGCCGTTGCCCGAGTCCCACGCGATTGTCATCGGCGGCGGCGTGAAATCCTTGAGCAGCCGGTCGACATAGCGGTCGATAAGGTCGACGTACTGCGACGTCCCCGC
>JBBSFF010000032.1:0-11478 GCA_038238995.1 Sphingomonadales bacterium | reverse complement strand
GGCGGCGGCTCGTTCGGCGGCGGCGGCTCGTCGGGGAGCTGGTAGATGTTCACCGATGCCGACCGCACCGCGATCGCCGCTGCGATCACCGCCGCCGAGACGACAACCTCGGGCGAGATCGTCGCCGTCGTCAGCGAACGCGCCGACCGTTACGCCGCGACCGGGTTGACGATCGCCGCCCTGATCGCGTTCGCGCTACCGCTCGCGGCGACGCTGATCGGCTATGGCCCCGACCAGATCGCCGCGCTCAACGACTGGAGCAGCGGCGATGCGGGGGTCGACCTGCGGCGCGCGGTCGAAGCCTATGCGGCGGTTCAGGTCACGCTGTTTGCGATCGCCGCGCTCGTCCTGACGCGCACCGGCCTCGGTGCCGCGCTGACGCCGCGCGCGATCCGCCGCGAGCGCGTCCACCGCGAGGCACGGTCGCAGTTCAAGGCGCGCGGCATCGGCGCGACGCGGGCGAACACCGGCGTGTTGATCTTCGTCTCGCTCCCCGACCGGATCGCCGAGGTCGTCGCCGACACCGGCATCTATGCCAAGGTGCCGCCCGCGCACTGGGCGACGACGGTCACCGCACTCGTCGACGGGATCAAGGCGGGGACCCCGGCGGCGGGCTTCGTCGCCGCGATCGGCCTTGCGGGCACCGTCCTAGCCGAACATTTTCCTCCCGATGCCGACAACCCCGACGAACTGCCCAACCGGCTGGTCGAGATCTAGCAGCTACGCCGCCGCGCTTGGTCGCGCAGCGACCCGCGCCGACCAGTCGGCAAGCCAGGTCGCTTCAGTCGGCAACGGCTGGCCGACGGTCGCGGCAAAGGTGGTGAAGGCGTACAGCATGACGTCGGCGAGGGTGAAGCGGTCGCCGCACACCCACGTCCGCCCGCTCATCTGCCCGTCGAGCCACAGCAGCCGGTCGCGCCCAATCGCTTTCAACTCGGCCGCGCCCTCGGGGCCGACGAGCTTCATCCGCGATTCGAACATCCGCCGGCCTTCGGCGGCGCGGAAGCCGTTGGTCATCGGCTCGACGATGCCGAGGTCGATCCGGCGCGTCCACATCCGGGTTTCGGCGCGCTCAGCGGCGGTCTCGCCGATGAGGCTTGGCAGCGGGTGGAGTTCCTCGAGATATTCGCAGATGACGGTAACTTCGCTCAGAAACGTGCCATCGGGCAGTTCGAGCGTCGGCGTCGTGCCGGTCGGATTTTTCGCGACATAAGCCGATTGGCGGTTCTCCCCGCCGCGCAGGTCGACCGTCTCGCGCGCGAGGTCGAGCCCCTTTTCGGCCGCGAACATCCGTACCACGTGCGGGTTCGGACCAACCGAATCGTGCAGCTTCATGAAATGTCTCCCTGGCGTGCGCGCTGGTGTCGGCGCGACGTGCTCGCGCGTCAACCGGGGTTGGCAAAGCGGTGTCGCTGGGCCAAGCCGCGGGCATGACCGCCGTCCCCCGCCGCCACTTCGCCGTGCTGTTCGTCGTGCTGCTGACAGTCGCGGCGGGCAACACCGCGCTGCAATCGGTGCTGCCGTCGATCGCGCGGACGATCGGCATCCCGCCGTGGCAGGTCGCGCTGATCTTCTCGTTCTCGGCGCTGCTGTGGACGGTGTCGGCACCGTTCTGGGCGCGCCAGTCCGACGTCCGCGGGCGCAAGCGGCTGATGCTGATCGGCACCGCCGGGTTCGGCGTGTCGATGCTCGGCTGCGGCCTCGCCATCCTTGGCGGCCTGCGCAGTGTGCTCGCGCCGGTCGTGGTGTTCGCGGTCTTCGCGTCGCTCCGCAGCATCTTCGGCCTGTTCGGGTCGGCGTCGAACCCGGCGGCGCAGGCGTATGTCGCGGCGCGGACGACCGCGGTCGATCGGACCGGCGCACTCGCCGCGCTGACCTCGGCGTTCGGGCTTGGCACGATCCTCGGCCCCGGCGTCGCGCCCTATCTGCAGATCGGTGGGCTCGGGCTGTCGGGGCCGATGTTCGGCTTTGCTGCAATCGCGCTCGCGGTCGGCATCGGGCTGTGGCGCTTGCTGCCCGACGACAGCCCGGGGCACGACGTCGCCGCCCCCGACGCGCGCCACCATGGCGCGCCGTCGTCGATGCCGTCGATCTTGGGCGGGCAAACCGGCGGTTCGGCGCGCGCGGCCGAGGTCGGGCGGCGGCCACGGCTGCGGCTGCGCGACCCGCGCATCCGCCCGTTCATGCTCTACGGCTTCGCCAGCGGCAGCGTCCAGGCGGCGACCGGCCAGGCGCTCGGCTTCCTCATCATTGACACGGTCGGCGGCACTCCGGCGGAGGCGGCAAAGGCGGTCGGCATTGCCTTCATGGTCGGCGCGGGGGCGACGCTGCTCGCGCAATGGGGGCTGATCGGCATGCTGCGGATGACCGCGGCGTCGTTGATGCGCTGGGGATCGGGGCTGGCAGCGGCAGGGTGCGTCGGCATCGCGCTCGCGCACGACTATTCGGCCATCCTCGTTGCCTTCGCGCTGACCAGCCTCGGCTACGGCTTCGCTCGGCCGGGTTTCGTCGCGGGCGCGTCGCTGACGGTGTCGCAGGACGAGCAGGGCGCGGTCGCGGGGGCGGTGACCGCGGTCAACGGCGCGTGTTTCATCGTCGCCCCGACGATCGGCATCGGCCTGTACGAGATCGGCGGCGCCTACCCGTATTTGCTCGGTGCGGTCGCGCAACTGACGCTCGTCGGCTACGCACTGTTCTCGCCCGTCCTGCGCCGCGAACTCGGGGTCGCGCCGTCCGGCTAGCCAAAGCCGCCGCGATGGGGTTAGATCGCCGCAAAACAACCATATCCGCCGGGGACGATTGATGACCGAATGGCCCGCGATGTCGATCGCCGCCGCGCACGGCCTGCTCACCGCGCCGGGGCAGCCGTTCGAGATGGAGACGCTCGCCATCCGCGGTATCGCCACCCGGACGTGGAAGAACGCGCCGCCGACGCTCGCGCACGTCTTCCTCGCCGGGCGCGCGCACGGCGACAAGACCTTCCTTGTCCACGACGACGAGCGGGTCACATTCGAAGCCTTCGCCCGCGCGGTCCTCGCGCTCGCGGCGCAGCTCGCCGCCGACGGCGTCGTCAAGGGCGATCGCGTCGCGCTGGTCATGCGCAACATCCCCGAATGGCCGGCCGCGTTCTTCGCGGCGCAGCTATGCGGGGCGATCGTCACGCCGCTGAACGCGTGGTGGACCGGGAGCGAACTCGAATACGGCCTCGTCGATTCGGGCGCGAAGCTGCTGCTGATCGACGCCGAGCGGCTGGCGCGGCTGACCGAGCATCTGCCCGCCTGCCGCGATCTGACGCGCATCTACGTCACGCGCAGCGACGAGGAGGAGTCCGGCACACCGCTCGTCCGTCGGCTCGAGGCTGTCATCGGTACCCCCGACACGTGGGCTGCACTGCCCGCGGGCGCGATGCCGACAGTCGCGATCGACCCCGAGGACGACGCGACGATCTTCTACACCAGCGGCACCACCGGCAAACCGAAGGGCGCGCTCGGCACCCACCGCAACATCGTGTCGAACATCATGGCGAGCGCGCTGTCGGCAGCGCGGACGTACGTGCGGCGCGGCGAGATGCCCCCGATGCCCGACCCGTCAGCACCGCAAAAGGGCACCCTGTTGTCGGTCCCGTTCTTTCACGCCACCGGCTGTCACGCGGTGCTGTCGCCGTCACTGTTCGCCGGCGCAAAGCTGGTGATGATGCGCAAGTGGGACCCCGAACTCGCGATGGCGCTGATCGAGCGCGAGCGGCTGACCGGTTGCGGCGGCGTGCCGACGATCGCGTGGCAGATCATCGAACATCCCAATCGGCACAAATACGACCTGTCGAGCCTCGAGAGCGTCGCCTATGGCGGCGCGCCGTCGGCCCCCGAGCTCGTCCGCCAGATCAAGGCGCAATTCGCGGGCGCGAGCGCCGGCAACGGCTGGGGCATGACCGAGACGTCGGCGACCTTCACCCATCACATGGGCGAGGATTACCAGAACCGCCCCGACAGCGCGGGCCCGCCGGTCCCGGTGTGCGACGTCAAGGTGACCGACCCCGCCGATCCGGCGCGCGAACTGGCACCCGGCGAGGTCGGCGAACTGTGGGGACGCGGGCCGAACATCGTCAAGGAATACTGGCGCAAGCCCGGACCGTCGGCCGAGACCTTCGTCGATGGCTGGGCCCGCACCGGCGACCTCGCACGGATCGACGACGAGGGCTTCGTCTTCATCATCGACCGCGCGAAGGACATGCTGATCCGCGGCGGCGAGAACATTTACTGCGTCGAGGTCGAGAACGCGCTGTACGACCATCCCGCGGTGATGGACGCCGCGATCGTCGCGCGGCCGCACCACAGCCTCGGCGAGGAGCCGGCGGCGGTCGTCACGCTCAAGGACGGCGGCCACGCGACCGCCGACGAGCTTCGCGCCTTCGTCGCCGCGCGGCTCGCCGGGTTCAAGGTGCCGGTCGAAGTGCGTTTCTGGGCCGGGCCGCTGCCGCGCAACGCCAACGGCAAGATCCTGAAGTCGGAGCTGAAGAAGCTGTTCGTTCCGGCCGCCGCCGCCGCCTGACGGAACCGCGCGTCGCGAATCTCGTTTCACGCCTGTAAGCAATCAGGGATGACGCGCGATGGGCAAGGGTTGTATTCTATGGGCGGTCGGTGTGCCGATCCCGGTCATCATCCTGCTGTATCTGTTCCACGTCCTCTAGGCGGCGGCGCTTTACGCTGTCCTACATTCCCCGGCGCGGCGTACCCTTTGCGCACGAGGCGGAGGATGCGAATGATCGATCGGCCACACAGGTTGGGACAGGGCGATGCGCGATACGTGTGTTTTCACAGGCGTTTCGGCTGACGTTATTATGACCTCCGCGTTGGATTTGCCGATTCAGGCGGGGTGAAACACGACCCCGACCCTCCCGGCACCCCCGCCCGCCGCGCCGCGTTGCGCCTCCTGACGAGCGTGCTCGCGCAGGGTAAGCCGCTAGACACCGCGATCGCCAATGCGTTTCACGGAGTTGACCGGCCCGACGACCGCGCGCTCGCACGCAGCCTCGCGAGCGGCGTCCTGCGCTGGCTGACCGACCTCGATGCGCTGATCGACAGCGCGACGCCGAAGCCGCTGCCGTCCGACGCGCGCGCGCGGATGGCGCTGCGCATCGGCCTCGCCGGACGCCTGCTCCTCGACACCCCGCCGCACGCGGTGGTGTCGACGACGCTGGCGCTGACCGAGGGCGGGCCGCGGCGGCTGACGCATGCGGTGCTGTCGCGGCTGCTGCGCGAGGACGCCGCGCTGCCCGCGCTGCCGACCTTGCCCGCGCCGTACGGGGAGCGTTGGGCGACGGCGTGGGGGGCGGACGCCGCCGCCGCCGCCGCGCGCGCGTTTGCCGCCGAGCCGCCGCTCGATCTGACACTGCGCGACACCAAGGAGACGGCGTATTGGGCCGACGCGCTCGGCGGCGTGTCGCTCGCGCCCGGCCATCTCCGGCTGACGCGGCCCGGCTCGATTCCCGACCTGCCTGGGTTCGATGACGGCGCGTGGTGGGTGCAGGACCTCGCGGCGAGCCTGCCGGCGCGGCTGCTCCGCCCCGCGTCGGGCACGCGGACGCTCGACCTGTGCGCCGCGCCGGGGGGCAAGACGCTCCAGCTGGCGGCGATGGGGGCCGACGTCACCGCGCTCGACAGTTCGGATGCGCGCCTCGACCGGGTCCGCGAGAACCTCGCCCGGACGCGGCTGGAGGCGGCGATCGTTACCGCCGACGCGCTCGTCTGGTCGCCGCCCGCGCCGTTCGACCGGATCCTGCTCGACGCGCCGTGTTCGGCGAGCGGCGTGTTCCGCCGCCATCCCGACGTGCTGTATCTAAAGGGCGGGCGAGACCTCGCGCCGTTGCTGACGATCCAAGCGGCGCTGCTCGACCGCGCGGTCGACTGGCTCGCGCCGGGCGGAACCCTCGTCTTTTCGACATGCAGCCTCGAAGCCGCCGAGGGCGAGGCGCAGGTCGACGCGTTGCTGCGCCGGAGCACGGGCGTTACCCTCGATCCAATCGCAGCCGACGAACTCCCCGCCGGGATCGCGCCCGATCGCAACGGCCACCTCCGGTTGCTCCCCGGCACTCTCGCCGACGCGGGCGGGGTCGACGGGTTCTTCATCGCACGACTACGAAAACGATGAATAAACGGTTGCGAAACGAGCGCCGACCCTTTCGGCCAAGCCCTGCCGCTGCTAGAGAAAATCATGCAACAACCGGTGCGCATCGCCCCCTCGATCCTGTCGGCCGACTTCGCGCGGCTCGGTGAGGAAATTCGGGCGCTCGCCGCCGCCGGGGCCGATTACATCCACGTCGACGTCATGGACGGGCATTTCGTGCCGAACCTGACGATCGGGCCGCTGGTGGTCAAGGCATTGCGACCGCACACGAAATTGCCGTTCGACGTCCATCTGATGATCGCCCCCGCCGATCCCTACCTCGATGCCTTCGCCGCCGCCGGGGCCGACATCCTGACCGTCCATCCCGAGTCCGGGCCGCACCTCCACCGGACGATCCAGCGGATCAAGGCGCTCGGTCTGCGCGCCGGGGTCTCGCTCAACCCGGCGACCCCGGCGAAGATGCTCGACTATGTCCTCGACGACCTCGACCTCGTCCTCGTCATGAGCGTCAACCCCGGCTTCGGCGGGCAGAGCTTCATCACGGGCCAGCTGCGCAAGATCGAGGCGATCCGCAAGGCGATCGACAAGACCGGACGGACGATCGACCTCGAAGTCGACGGCGGCATCGACCCCGCGACCGCGGTGCAGGCGATCGCTGCCGGGGCCGACGTCCTTGTCGCCGGAACCGCGACCTTCCGCGGCGGGGCGATCGAATACGCGGCGAACATCGCCCGGCTCCGCGGCGCATGACGGCGGAGGCGAAGCCGCCGCCCGACCCGCCGTCCGGCGAGCCCGACCTGTTCACCCCCAATGCCGAGCCGATGCCGAGCGAGCGCCTTCGCCGCGTCGACGGCGACAAGGGCGTGTCGCTTGCGGAACGAGTCACCGCCGGGTTGCAGCAGCTGAGCTACGGCACCGCGCTACACCGCATCCGGCTCCGCGGGCGGTTTCCACTCAAGCTGCTCGCAGTCCCGGTCGATCCGGTCGCGGGCGACCCGATCGTCGGCGCGCGCATCCTGCGCGGACGACTCGTCTTCGCCGGGCATAATGCGCCGGCGCGAACGATCCATTTCGCCGACGCGGGCGTCCCGGCGGCGTGGCGCGACTGGGCGCACAGCTTCGTCTGGCTCCGCGACCTCGCCGCCGCCGCGCCCGACCGGCGGACCGGGGCGGCGGTCGCCGAACCGCTCGTCGCGCGCTGGCTCGCCGATCACCACGACTTCGACGCGGCCGCGTGGCGGCCCGATCTGCTGGCGCTGCGGCTGTTGTTCTGGACCGCGTACGCGCCGTACATCCTGTCGTCGCCCGATCTCGTCTACCGCTCGGCGGTGCTCAACGCGCTCGCGCGCTGGGCGCGGCACCTCGACCGCGCGATCGACCGGGTCGAGGAGGGGCCGCGGCGCGTCACCGCCGCCGCCGGGTTGATCGTCGCGGCACTGATCATCCCCGGGGCGGACGCGCGGCTGACGCGCGCCGAAGCACTGCTCGAACGCACGCTGACCGCCGTCGTCCTTCCCGACGGCGGCACCGCCGATCGTTCGGCGACGACCCAGCTCAGCCTGCTGGAACTGCTCCTGTTCGTCCAGTCGGTCTACGCCGGACGGGGGCGGAAGCCGACCGCCGCGGTGCTGTCGGGGTTCGAACGGCTGGTCCCCGCGCTTAAGTCGATCGTCATGGGCGATGGCAGCATCGGCGCGTGGCACGGCAGCAGTGCCGTCAAACCGCTGCGGATCGAGGCGGCGATGGCGCGTTCGGGGATCATGCCGCGACCGAGCCGGTCGACGAGCTTCGCCGGATATCAGCGCCTCGCCGCCGGCTCGACGCTGATCGTCGTCGACGCCGCGCCGCCGCCGCAGGCGCGCGCAGCCGCCGCCGCGCACGCGGGTACGCTCGCATTCGAACTGTCGGACGGCGCGGCTCGCCTGATCGTTAACTGCGGCGGCAGCGCCGCGGCGGCTCCGCTGCCCCCCGCCCTCGCCGCCGCGCTGCGAACGACGGCGGCGCATTCGACCCTCGTCCTCGCCGACAGCAATTCGACCCGCATCCGTCCCGACGGCGCGCTCGGCAAGGGGGTCGAGGAGGTCGTCGTCAACCGGCAGGAGAGCGAGGAGGGGATTTGGCTCGACCTCGCCCACGACGGCTATGTCCATCGCTTCGGCGTGCGTCACCGGCGGCGGCTCTTCCTGTCGGCGAACGGCGGCGATCTGCGCGGCGAGGACCTGATCGAACCCGCCCCCGGGCGGCGGCTGCGGCGGCGCGGCGCGCGCGCCGGGTTCGACGTCCGCTTCCACCTCGGCCCCGGCGTCGAAGTGACGCCGACCGCCGACGGCCAGGCGGCGCTGCTCAAGCTGCCCGACGGACGCGTCTGGCAGGTCCGCGTGCGCGGCGGCCCGTTGACGATCGACGAAAGCGTCTGGATCGACCATGACGGCGCACCGCGAACGACGCGGCAGATCGTCATCGCCGGCACGACCTCGGCGGCGGGCGAGGCGAACATCAACTGGTCGTTCAAGCGCGCCGGACGCTGAGCAGGAATAAATGGACACGATACAAATCACGCGCGCCCTGCTGTCGGTCAGCGACAAGACCGGGCTCGTCGATCTCGCCCGCGCGCTCGCCCGCCACGGCGTCGAACTCGTCTCGACCGGCGGCACGGCGGCGGCGTTGCGCGCGGGTGGCCTCGCGGTGACCGAGGTCGCCGACCTGACCGGCTTTCCCGAGATGATGGACGGGCGGGTCAAGACGCTCCACCCGGCGGTCCATGGCGGGTTGCTCGCGCTGCGCGACGCGCCCGACCACCTCGCGGCGATGGCCGCGCACGGCATCGCGCCGATCGACCTCGCGGTGGTCAACCTTTACCCGTTCGCTGCGACCGTCGCGAAGGGGGCCGACCGCGACACGATCATCGAGAACATCGACATCGGCGGTCCGGCGATGATCCGGTCGGCGGCGAAGAACCACGCCTTCGTCGCCTGCGTCACCGACCCGGGCGACTACGCCGCGCTGATCGCCGAACTCGACGCGACCGGCGGGTCGACGAGCCTTGCCACCCGCCGCCGCCTCGCCGCGACCGCCTTCGCCGCGACCGCCGCGTATGACGCGATGATCGCGGGGTGGTTCAGCCGCGTCGACCAGGGCGAGACGTTCCCGGCGACGCGGGTGATGGCGACCCGGCGCGTGACGACGCTCCGCTACGGCGAGAACCCGCATCAAGCGGCGGCGCTGTATGTGCCGTTCGGCCCGGCCGCGAGCGGCATCGGCCCGGCGACGCAGGTCCAGGGCAAGGAACTCAGCTACAACAACCTCAACGACGCCGACGCCGCGCTCGAGCTGGTCGCCGAATTTCGCGACGGACCGCCGACGGTGGTCATCGTCAAGCACGCCAACCCCTGCGGCGTCGCCACCGCCGACACCTTGATCGAGGCTTACCACGCGGCGCTGGCGAGCGATCCGGTATCGGCATTCGGCGGAGTGATCGCGGTCAACCGCCCGCTCGACGAGGCGAGCGCGCGCGCGATGACGGCGATCTTCACCGAGGTCGTTGCCGCTCCCGGAGCCGACGACGCGGCCAAGGCGGTGTTTGCGGCGAAGAAGAAGCTGCGCCTGCTCCTAACCGGCGACCTGCCCGATCCGGCGCGACGCGTGCTGACGACGAGGATCATCGCGGGTGGCGCGCTGGTGCAAGAGCGCGACTCGGGCGCGCTGACCGACGCCATGCTCAAGGTCGTCACCCACCGCGCGCCGACGACGACCGAGCTCGCCGACCTCCGCTTCGCGTGGACGGTCGCCAAGCACGTCAAGTCGAACGCGATCGTCTATGCCAAGGACGGCAGCACCGCCGGGATCGGCGCGGGGCAGATGAGTCGGGTCGATTCGACCCGCATCGCTGCGTCGAAAGCGCGCGACGCCGCCGCCGCTGCCGGCTGGGCCGCGCCGCGGACGATCGGCAGCGCGGTCGCGTCGGACGCATTTTTCCCGTTCGCCGACGGCCTCGTCGCAGTCGCGGAAGCCGGAGCGACCGCCGTCATCCAGCCCGGCGGGTCGATCCGCGACGCCGAAGTCATCGCCGCCGCCGACGAACGCGACATCGCCATGGTCTTCACCGGCATGCGCCACTTTCGCCACTAAGGCGGAAGGGAGTTCGACTGCCTCCCTCAACCGCGGGAATGACGATCAAACGGGCGGTCGAGCCTTATCTCACCCCGGTCCGCGCGCCGGTCGCCGACCCCTTCAGTCGACGCGTTCGATGATGATCGCCGGGGCCATTCCGCCCGCCGCGCACATCGTGATCAGCCCGTAGCGCCCGCCCGAGCGTTCGAGTTCGTCGAGCGCGGTGCCGATCAGGATCGATCCGGTCGCGCCGATCGGGTGGCCGAGCGACATCGCGCCGCCGTTGATGTTGACCTTGGCGCGGTCGAGGTCGAGGTCGCGGATGAACTTCTCGGCGACGACGGCGAACGCCTCGTTGATCTCCCACACGTCGATATCGGCGACCGTCAGCCCGGCCTTCGCCAGCACCTTCCGCGCGGCGGGAACCGGCGCGTTGAGCATCAGCGTCGGGCAATCGCCGACATTGGCATAAGCGACGATCCGTGCGCGGGGCTTCATGCCATGCGCGTCGGCGTACGCCTTCGACGTGATCAGCAGCGCGGCGGCCCCGTCGACGACGCCGCTCGAATTGCCGGCGTGGTGGACGCCGGAGAAGGCGAGATCGGGGTAGCGCCGCGTGATCTGCTCGCGGAAGGTCGGCCCGCCGTCGTCGAGGCTGACGTCGGCGACGACGTCGAAGCTCGCCTTGAGCCCTGCCAGCCCCTCGGCGGTCGTCTGCGGGCGCGGGAACTCCTCGCGGTCGAGCGCGACGCTGCCGTCGTCGTTGAGCACGGGGATCACCGACCCGGCAAAGCGGCCTTCGGCGATCGCCACCGCCGCGCGCTTCTGGCTTTCGAGCGCGAGCGCATCGACCGCCGCGCGGTCGATGCCCTGCATCGCCGCGATCGCGTCGCCGCAGACGCCCTGGTGCGATTGCGGGTGGATTGCATCGAGCGCCTTGTGCCCCGACCCGACCCCGAGCGGCTTGATCCCGGCGGCGTGTTCGACCGCGCCGACGCTCGTCGTATAGCTCATCATCTCGGTGCCGCCGGCGATGACGACGTCCTCCATCCCCGACATCACGCTCGCCGCCGCAAGGTTGACGCTGGTGATCCCGCCGCCGCAGAAGCGGTCGAGCGTCGTCCCGCTCGCCTTGACGTCGTACCCCGCCGCGAGCGCCGCCATCCGGCCGAGGTCGCCGCCCAGATGGCCCTTCTGCGTCGACGTCGACCAGATGATGTCGTCGACTTGCGAGGTGTCGAGGTG
>JBBSFF010000031.1:0-11570 GCA_038238995.1 Sphingomonadales bacterium | reverse complement strand
GCGGACGCCTTGATTTGCAAGGGTTTTCCGCACCTCTTCAACCCAGTCAGCCTGGGCGTCGGTGATATTCATGACCACTGCCTGCACCGGTGCCAGCCAGGACGGAAAATTGCCCGCGTGGTGCTCGATCAGGATGCCGATGAAGCGCTCGAACGTGCCGAGGATCGCGCGGTGGAGCATCACCGGCTGGTGGCGCGCGCCGTCCTCGCCGACATACGACGCGTCGAGCCGTTCGGGCAGGACATAGTCGAGCTGGATCGTCCCGCACTGCCACGTCCGCCCGATCGCGTCGGTCAGGTGGAATTCGAGCTTGGGCGAATAGAACGCGCCTTCGCCCGGCAGTTCCTCCCAAGCATATTCCGGCCCGGCGCGGCCGGCGGCGCGGACCGCGTCGCGCAGGTCGCCTTCGGCCCGGTCCCACATCTCCTCGGTGCCGAAGCGCTTTTCGGGGCGGAGTGCGAGCTTGATCGAATAGGTCGCGAAGCCAAGGTCCTTGTAGACGCGGTCGAGCAGATCGCAGAACCCGCGCACCTCGTCGACGATCTGGTCGGGGCGGCAGAAGATATGCCCGTCGTCCTGGGTGAACTGGCGGACGCGCATGATGCCGTGGAGCGCGCCGTGCGGCTCGTTCCGGTGGCAGCAGCCCATCTCGGCCATGCGCAGCGGCAGGTCGCGGTACGACTTGATCCCCTGGCGGAAAATCAGCACGTGCGCCGGGCAGTTCATCGGTTTGAGCGCCATCAGGTCGCCGTCGCCGGTCAGCACCGGACCCTCGTCGTTGGTCCCGGGAACCTCGTCGGGCACGACGAACATGTTTTCGCGATACTTGCCCCAGTGGCCGCTCGCCTCCCACTGGCGCGCGTCCATCAGCTGCGGGGTCTTGACCTCGACATAGCCCGCGCCGTCGACCGCGCGGCGCATGTACGCTTCGAGCTGCCGCCAGATCATGTAGCCGTTGGGGTGCCAGAACACGCTGCCCTGTGCTTCCGACTGAAGGTGGAACAGGTCCATCTCCGCGCCGATCCGGCGATGGTCGCGCTTCGCCGCCTCCTCGAGGCGCAGCAGATGCGCGTCGAGCTGCTTCTTGTTGAGCCAGCCGGTGCCGTAGATCCGGCTCAGCATCGCGTTCGCCTGGTCGCCCCGCCAGTACGCGCCCGACACCCGCGTCAGCTTGAACGCGTTCGGGTCGAGCTTCCCCGTCGACGGCAGATGCGGCCCGCGGCACAGGTCGAGCCACGCGTCGTCACCCGACCCGGCACGATAGATCGTCAGCGGCTCGCCGTCGGGCAGCTCGGCGGCCCATTTGGCTTTGAAGGTCTCCCCGTGCGCGGCGAAGTGCGCGACGAGGCGGTCGCGCTCCCACTCCTCGCGGACCAGCGGATCGTTGCGCGCGATGACGCGGCGCATCTCGGCCTCGATCGCGGGGAGGTCGTCCTCGGTGAACGGACGGTCCTTTGGCGCGAAGTCGTAGTAAAAGCCGTCGTCGGTCGACGGGCCGAAGGTGATCTGCGTGCCGGGAAACAGGTGCTGGACCGCCTCCGCCAGCACGTGCGCGAAATCGTGGCGCGCGAGATCGAGCGCGACGGCTTCGTCCTTCCCCGTCACCAGCGCGATGCTCGCGTCGCGCTCGATCGGGCGCGCCAGATCGACGAGGACCCCGTCGACCCGCGCCGCGAGCGCCGCCTTCGCCAGCCCCGGCCCGATGCTGAGCGCGACCTCGGCACCGGTCGTCCCGCGCGCGACATCGCGCACGGAACCATCGGGAAGCGTCAGGTGGATCATCTGGGTCATGGCGCGCACCCTAGGAAGGCACGGCGGGGTGTCAACCATCGCGTCAGGCTGCGAGCGCGGTCCCTCGCCGCCGCCGCGCCGCCGTACCGACGAGCGCGAAGCCACCGAGCATCAGCGCCCAGCTCGCGGGCTCGGGGACCGGTGCCAACGCGATGCCCTGGAACTTCGAATCGTTCGGGGCGGTCGCGAGCAAGGTGAAGGTCTCGGTCGCCGCGCCGGTCGGGCGCGTCGTCGCCGACAGGAGGTCGCTGATGCCAAAGACGTAGGTCGCGCCGAGATCGCCGATAATGTAGTTCGTCGCGTAGAGGTTGACGAAATTGCCATCGACCTCGCCCGCCAGACCGAACAGGCCGGTCGTCCCCGACGGTGCGGTGTTGGCGACGAGGCTCAGCCCCGCCGACAGCGTGTAGGCGAGGCTCCACGTGCCGTTGGCCGCCTTGATCCACTTTTGCAGGCCGCCGTTGCCGAGGCTGCTGCGAATGCTCGCCGAATCGTTCGACACCGAATCGTTCTTCGGCTGCCCGGTGTCGGTGACATACAGGATCGACGGCGTCGCGAAGAAGAAGCTTTCGGGGCTGAGGTTGATCTCCTTGCCGGCGGCGTTGATGCCGTTGGTCGTCTGCGCGTTCAGGATCAGCTTGCCGGTGCCGCCGCTGTTGCCGAAGCCGGGCAGCATCGTCGGGCCGTTGCCGCTGTTGGCGAGGGTCGTCGGCAGACTGCCCGCGGTCCCGAGCGTGCCGACGAAGTCGCGGTTGCTGTTGCTGCCCTGCTTGCTGTCGACCGAGACGACCAGTTGCCCGCCGGCGATCTGAACGTCGCGGGTATCCTGCGCGGCGGTCTTGCCGCTGGTGTCGAGCCCGGTGATCGCGGTCGCGCTCGACGCGCCCTTGGTCGCATAGAACACGCCGCCGGTGGTGCCGCCGCTGACGCCCTGCCCGGAAACGTAGAAGTTCGTGCCGTCGACAGTGGCGACGCTGCGCGGATTATTGCCGTTGAACACGCCGTAAAGCGCGGTCGACGTGTCGATCGACCCGTTCGCGCCGATCTTGGCGACGACGCGCGAGACGGGCGTGTATGCCTGGCCCTTGAGGCTGCCCGATTGCGCGAGCGCGGTCGGTTTGGTCGGATCGTTGACGGCGGTGCCGTACGCGGTCGGGTTGGCGTTGAACGTCGCGGCGTCGATGCCGTAGCCGGCGATGACGAGCGACTTGCCGTCGACCGAGCGCTGGAGCAGCGCCTCCGACGACGATCCGTACTCGCCCGAGATCGCGAAGTTCTTGCCGCTCGCGACCTGCGGCAGGACGAGCGAGCCGGTATAGGTCGCGCTCGTCGTGCCGACATGGGCATATTCGAACAGCGTCAACGGGGCGGCGGCGTTGTCGGCGTAGCTGCCGGTTGCCCCGACGACGCCATTGCCCTCGACCGCGACAACGAGGCGACCCTTGGTGAAGGTCAATGCATCGGCGCTCGCGGGCAGGGTGGTGGCGGCACACAGCAGCAATGCGGCGCATTTGATCGGCGTCATGTTCGGGGCCCCAGTCGGTCATCGTAGAAGGTGTGCCAGCAGGGCTAGCAGCGGTGAATGACAAAATTGTTGCAGTGGAACGACAGAGTTTTGCCGCTGCCTCGGCGGGCGTAAGGAAGCTGGATGCAGACCCTCGACCACGACGGCACCGCCCTCGCCTACCGTCACCGCCCCGGGGCGGGACCGACGGTGGTGTTTCTGCCCGGCTACATGTCCGACATGGGCGGGACGAAGGCGGCGGCGCTCGACGAGTGGGCGGCCGCGTGCGGGCTCGCGTATCTGCGGCTCGACTATTCGGGGTGCGGCGCGAGCGGGGGTAATTTCGCCGACGGCACGATTTCGCGCTGGACCGGCGACGCGCGTGCGGTGATCGACGCCGTAACCGACGATCCCGTCGTTCTCGTCGGCTCGTCGATGGGGGCGTGGATCGCGCTGCGGCTGGCGATGGAACGCCCCGCCGCGGCGGTGGTGACGATCGCCGGTGCGCCCGACTTCACCGACTGGGGGCTCGACCTGACCGATGCCGACCACGCCGCGCTCGCGCGCGACGGATATGTCGAGCGACCGAGCTTGTACGGCGCGCCGTACCGCTATCACGCCGGGCTGATCGCCGACGGCGCGACGAACCGGGTGCTCGGCGGCGCGATCGCGATCGATTGCCCGGTGCGGCTGCTCCACGGTCAGGCCGACCCCGACGTGCCGTGGCGGCTGAGCGTCGACGTCGCCACCGCCGTTCGTTCAGCCAACGTGCAGGTGGTGCTGGTCAAGGATGGCGATCACCGCCTGTCGCGCCCGCGGGATCTGCGCCTGCTCGCGACCGTCCTCGATTCGCTGGAGCCCTGATGTGCGCGCGCTGTTTGCCTTGATCCCGATCGCGGTGCTGGCGGCCCCGCTCGCGGCCGCGCCGGCGCGGCCGCCGCTCGAGGCGCAGCGGTATCGCGAATGTCTCGACCTCGCCCAGTCCGACCCGGCGCAGGCGATCGACAAGGCGACGCAGTGGCGTGGCGCGGGCGGCGGGGTTCCCGCGCGCCACTGCCTCGCGCTCGCGCAGGGCCAGAAAGGCGACTTCGCGGGCGCGGCGGTGACCCTCGTCGGCGCGGCGCAGGCGGCGGAGGCCGAGGCCGATCCGCACGCCGCCGACCTCTGGGGCCAGGCGGGGAACGCGGCGATGCTGGCGAAGCAACCGGCGGCGGCGATTACCGATTTCAGCGCTGGCATCGCAGTCGCGGGGACCGAGCCGGTGCGCCTCGCCGCGCTGCTGACCGACCGCGCGGGGGCGCTGGTCGCGGCGAACCGGACTACCGAGGCGAAGGCCGACCTCGCGCGGGCGACGACGCTCGATCCGTCGGCGGCCTGTGGCTGGATGTTGCTGGCGACCCTCGAGCGGCGGCTGACGAACCTGCCCGCTGCCGAGCACGCGATCCTCGAAGCCGCGAAGCGCGAGCCGTCCGATCCCGACATCGCGCTCGAAGCGGGCAACATCGCCGGGGCGCAGGGGCGGACCGATCTAGCGCGGCTCCAGTGGAAAAAGGTCGTCGACGGCGCGCCGGGGTCCGAGGCGGCGGCTGCGGCGGCGAAGTCGCTGGCGCTCAATCCCGGCTGACCTATATTCGGGTCGAGCGACAGGAGCCGCGCGATGAAGTATCTGCACACGATGGTCCGCGTCACCGACCTCGACGCGAGCCTCGCGTTCTACAAGCTGCTGGGACTCGACGAGCTTAAGCGGATCGATAGCGAACAAGGGCGGTTCAGCCTGATCTTCCTCGCCGCTCCCGGCGACACCGCCGCGCAGGTCGAGTTGACGCACAATTGGGACCCTGAGGCCTATACCGGCGGGCGCAATTTCGGGCATCTCGCCTATGCCGTCGACGACATCTACGCGACGTGCCAGCGGCTCCACGATGGCGGCGTGACGATCAACCGCCCCCCGCGCGACGGGCACATGGCGTTCGTCCGTTCGCCCGACGGGATTTCGGTCGAACTGCTCCAGGCAGGCGGGCGCAAGCAGCCTGCCGAGCCGTGGGCGTCGATGCCGATCATCGGCGAATGGTGATGGAAATCGTCCAGATCCCGGTGCTCAGCGACAATTACATCTACCTCGCGCACGACGGCGACGAAACGGCGGTGATCGACCCCGCCGTCGCCGAGCCGGTTCTTGCGGCGGCCCGGCTGCACGGCTGGACAATCACGCAGATCCTCAACACCCACTGGCACCCCGATCATGTCGGCGGCAACGCGGCGATAAAGGCGGCGACCGGCTGCCGGATCACCGGCCCGGCGGGCGAACAGGGCAAGATCACCGGCATCGATCGCGCGGTCGGCGACGGCGACACCGTGCAGGTCGGCGGCGCGACCGGGCGCGTGATCGACGTGCCCGGGCACACCGCCGGACATAACGCCTATTATTTCGCCGGTGCGGGTGTCCTGTTCTGCGGCGACACGCTCTTCGCGCTCGGCTGCGGGCGGCTGTTCGAAGGAACGGCGGCGCAGATGTCGGCGAGCCTCGCAAGGCTGATGGCGTTGCCCGACGCCACGCAGGTCTATTGCGCGCACGAATATACCCAGTCGAACGCGCGCTTCGCGGTCACCGCCGAGCCCGACAATGCCGCACTCGCCGCCCGGGTGGTTGCGATCGACGCGCTGCGCGCCGCGGGCACGCCGACCGTGCCGTCGACGATCGGGCTCGAACGCGCCACCAACCCGTTCACCCGGGCGCGGTCGGTCGCCGAATTCGCCGAACGCCGCGCCGCAAAAGATGCCTTTCGCTGAGCCGAACGACCGGCTGATGCGTTGACCGACAAAGGAGACCCGCCATGCGCCCGATCCTGCCCCTGATCGTCATGCTCGCCGCTGTTCCCGCCGCCGCCGACGTTACCAATGCGATGCTAGAGGGCCATGCCACCGGGCCCGCGCAGCATTGCATCAACCCGCGCACCGTCACCGGCCAGACGCTCGTCAACCCCGGCGTGATTATCTTCAAGACGTACGGGCGCAAGTATTACCGCTCTGACATGGCCCCGTCGTGCCCGGCGATCCGGTCGGATCGCGCGATAGCGACGCAGGACTATGGCTTCGGCTTTTGTGAGCATGATATCTTCGGCGTGTTCGATCCGGTCAGCCGGATCAACTACGGCAGCTGTACCTTCGGCGCATTCACCCCGTACGAACTACCGCCGCGGAAATAATCTATCACGCCGCTCTTGTATCGAAACCGCACTTAGATATATCGGCGATATCGATAGATCAAAATGGAGTTTCGATACGATGTTTAACCATAATCACATGGGCCGCCACGGCTTTGGAGAACGAATGATGCAATTCAGGGGAATGGGCCGTCACGGCCACGGCGGACCGGGACGCGGACGCGGGCCCGGGCAGGGCCGGATGTTCCAGCACGGCGACCTTCGCCTGCTGATCCTCGCGATGATCGCCGAGATGCCGCGCCACGGCTACGAGATCATCCGCGAGATCGAAAGCCGCCTCGGCGGGGCGTATGCGCCGTCGCCCGGCGTCGTCTATCCGACGCTGACGATGCTCGAGGAAACCGGCTTCGCGACCTCGGCGACGACCGAGGGCAGCAAGCGCCAATATACGATCACCGAGGCCGGCACCGCGCACATCACGGAGAACCAGGCGACGGTCGACGCGATCTTCGCGCGGATCGAGGACGCCGGCAGCGGCCCCGATTTCGGCCCGCGCATCCTGCGGGCGATGGCGAACCTGCGCTTCGCGCTGCGGCTGCGACTCGGGCGAGGCGGGGTCGACGACAGTGCGGCGGCGAAGATCGCGGCGGCGCTCGATGCCGCGGCGGCGGAGATCGAGCGGAGCTAATACGATGAACAGCGTTGCTGTCGTTAAGACCAGTAGCGGGTCGAAGTACCTACAGCAGCTGTGCAAACACTTGAGTCGCAAACTTGAGGTCGAGTTCGACGCCGCCGCGCTCGACCGACTGGAATCAGGTGTTCGATTGGGCGCGGAACGCGGCGACGGCCCGACCGCATCCCTTTTCCTGCAACGCCTTCTTTGGTCTCCTGTCACTGCTCTGTGCGCCGTCTAAGCACGACAAGTTGCCGCATGCGGACCGACGTCCCGGCGATAAGTAAGCGTAATCATTATCACACGGTGATCAAGTCGCGACCCTTGGGAACGCGCATTTGACGCCGGGCAATCGCAGCGGGGGCAGCACTATCGGTGCACTCAAGGTCAGTACCCATACCGATGGCCCGCCGCACCCGACGCCCTATTCAATAATGTCCGGTCCGCCGGTCAATAACAATGTCGGCATCACGGCAACTGCCAGTTGGAACGATCTGATAACGCTGACCGCGCCGGCCGGTGTAACCTCGGGTCACTTTACCGGTAAGCTGATCATCGTTGGCGAAATCGGGCTGACGGAGCAATCTTCGAACCTCGGAGCAATGTTTACCATCACCACGGCCCAGGTTACGCTGGACAACGCGAAGCAGCCGGGTTTGCTGGTCGATTGGTCGAAATCTCTGACCAGCACCGACCTGGCGACCTCGCACAACGGTACCATAAACAGCGGGCCGCTCGTTCAAACTCTGGCATTCGACGTTGCCTTCGATACGCTCGACCCCCTTCAATTAAGCAACACGGTGTCGTGCAAGACCCAGACTCTGATTTATTATAGCGGACAAAGCTCGTCGAGCGACTGCTCGCTTGGTCATTCGGTGTATTGGGGTGGAATTACGGCCGCCTATGATCAGTACGGCCAGGCGTTTAACGGGTTGACGGCAACCGGCAGCAACGGCTTCAATTTCCTCAGCGCTTCACCCCTCGCCCCGTTGGGTGCCGTTCCCGAACCCGCCAGCTGGGCACTGCTATTGTCGGGCTTCGCCTTGACGGGCGGGGCACTCCGCCGGCGCACTCGTTCTTGCGGGCATATCGGCGCGCTAGCCGTATAGTCGGTCGAGGCGGTCGCCGTAGACCGCCTCGATCTTGTGCCGCCGGATCTTGAGTGACGGCGTCATCTGCTCGTTCTCGACCGAAAACGCGGCGTCGCCGACGATCACGCGGCGGACTTTTTCGACCGTCGCGACACGGGCGTTCACGCGGTCGACCGCCGCCATCATCGCGCGGGCGAATTCGGGTTCGGCGGCAAGCTTGGCCAGATCGCCGGGCATCCCCATGTCGCGCGCCCAGCCGAGCGCCCATTCGGGGTCGGGGACGACGACGCCGACAAGGTAGGGACGGCGGTCGCCGTGGACCATCGCCTGGAGAATCTCGGGCTGGAGCGTCAGCATCCCCTCGACCCGCGCCGGCGAGATATTGTCGCCCTTGTCGTTGACGAGGATGTCCTTCTTGCGGTCGGTGATCACCAGATGCCCGTCGCCGTCGATGTGGCCGACGTCGCCGGTCAGCAGCCAGCCGTCCTGCAGCGCGCGGTGGCTCTCGACGTCGTTCTTCCAGTAGCCGTCCATAACGAGTTCGCCGCGGACGAGGATTTCGCCATCGGCGGCGATCCTGATTTCGACGTCCTTGAGCGGCGGACCGACGCTGTTCATCTTGACCCGCGCGCGCGGGCGGTTGCACGAGATCAACGGCCCCGCCTCGGTCTGGCCGTAGCCCTGACACAAGGTCACGCCGAGCGATGCAAAGAACAGCCCGACGTCGGGGTTGAGCGGCGCGCCGCCCGACACGAGCGTCTTGAGCCGCCCGCCGAAGCGCGCCTGCACCCGCTTGCGGATCGTCGCGTCGAGGACCTTGTCGAGCGGGCGGTCCCACAGCGGCAGCGTCCCGCCGCGGTCGTAGCGCTTACGCCCGAGCCGCAGCGCGTTGTTGAGCAGGGTGATCGCCGCCCCGCCCTGCTTCTCGATCCCCTTGCAGATCCGCGCGCGAAGCACTTCGAACAGCCGCGGCACGACGACCATGATCGTCGGCTTGACCTCCTCCATGTTCGCCGCGAGCTTTTCCAGTCCCTCGGCATAATGGATCGACGCGCCGAGGCCGATCGCGACGAACTGGCCGCAGGTGTGTTCGTAGGCGTGGCTGAGCGGCAGGAACGACAGGAAGGAGTCGCGCGCGCCGTCGGCGGGGAGCGCGAAGTCGGTTTCGATGATGCTGCTCGCGGCGGCGACGTTCTGCAGGATCGCGCCGTGGTGTTGCTTGACCCCGCGCGGCACGCCGCCGGTGCCGCTGGTGTAGATCAGGCACGCGAGGTCGGCGCGTCCGGCGGTGATCTGGCCGCGGATCGCCGCCACATCGGGCGTCGCGCTCGCCAGCAGCGTCGCCCAGTCGAGCAGCGCGGTCCCCGATTCCTGGCTTACGCGCAGCGGCTCGATCCCGATCACCATCCGGCATGCGGCGGCGCGGAACACTGCGGGGAGCAGCGTGCGCGCCAGCTTCGCGGTCGACACGATCGCCGCGACCGCGCCGCTGTTCGCAAGGATGTGAAGATGGTCGGCCTCGGTATTGGTGACGTAGGTCGGCACCGTGATCGCCCCCGCCGCCATGATCGCATGGTCGGCGATCAGCCACTCGGGGCGATTTTCGCTGACGAGGACGACCCGGTCGCCACGCTTGATGCCGATCGCCGTGAACGCCGCTGCCATGGCGGCGATCCGGCGCGCGGTTTCACGCCACGAGATCAACGTCCACGCGCCGCCGGCCTTGTGCCACAGGAACGCGTCGTCGCCGTAGAGTTCGGCCTGATCAAAGAAATAGACGACGAGGTTGGTCGCGGCGTCGGCGCGCGCCGCGAACGAAGTGGAGGCGCTGGCTGGGGCGGCGGCGCTCACAACCCCAACGCGACCCCCTCGCTGCGCGGGTCGGCCCCGCCGCGCCAGCCGCCCTTGATCCGCTCGAGCCCGTTCGCCTTGAGGCCGAGCGGGAGCTGCACCGTCTTGTGCCCCATTGCCTTGAGCGCCGGCTCCATCGCGGCAAACATCGGCCCCTTTTCGAGCACCAGCGTGTCGTCGTTGGTAAAGATCAGCGGCAGCGCGATCGCGTCCTGGATGCTCAGATGCCAGTCGAGCACGCCGACGATCGCCTTTGCCACCTGCGCCGGAATCGTCGGCCCGCCCGCCGCGCCGACGACGAGGACGACCTTGCCCGCCCGGTCATAGACGATCGACGGCGACATCGACGAGCGCGGACGCTTGCCGCCCTCGACCCGGTTGGCGACTTTGTCGCCGGCGATCTCGGGGGCGAAGTCGAAGTCGGTCAGTTCGTTGTTGAGGACGAAACCGCTGGCGACGAGCGACGAGCCGAACGCCCCCTCGACGGTCGAGGTCAGCGACGCGACGTTTCCCGCCCGGTCGGCGACGGCGAAGTCCGAGGTCGACGGGATTTCGCGCGACTTCGGCGCGTGGCGCACCGGCGCGCCCGGCGGCGTACCGGGGTCGGCGTGGACCATCGCCGTGTCGGCGCGGATCAGCTTCGCGCGCGCGGCGAGATAGGCGGGCGAAGTCAGCCCGGCGGTCGGCACGTCGACGAAATCGGCATCGCCGCCGTACGCTGCTCGGTCGGCGAAGGCGAGGCGCTCGCTGTCGGCGAACAGGTGCCACGCGACCGGACTGTCCTTGCCGAGCTTCGCCAGATCGAAGCCTTGCAGCTGACCGAGCATCGCAATCACGACGGTGCCGCCCGCCGACGGTGGCCCCATCGAACAGACCCGGTAGCTGCGGTACGCACCGCAGACCGGCACCCGCGGCTTGGCGTGATAGCCGGCCATGTCGGCGATCGTCATGCCCGACTTGTTGGTCGGTGCGTTGGTTACCGCCGCGACAACCGACGCGGCGATGGGGCCGATGTAAAACGCCTTCGCGCCGTTTGCGGCGACCGCCTCGAAGGTCTTCGCCAATACCTCGTTGACGATGTGTTCGCCTTGCTTTTTCGGCGTCAGGTCGGCGTGGAGGAACAGCGCGGCGGCATCGGGGGTGCGCGCAAGCGTCTTGGCGCTCCCCGCGATCGACCCCGCTAGCCGGGGCGAAATGTCATAGCCGCCGCGCGCGAGGGCGATGGCAGGCGCGAACAGGGTCGCCCACGGCAGCTTGCCGTATTTGGCGTGCGCGAGTTCGAGCATCGCGACGTTGCCCGGTACGCCGACGCTGCGCCCGCCGGGGATCGCCTCGCGGTACGGCTGCGGCGTGCCGTCGGGGAGGAGGAACAGCGCGTCGGTCGCGCTCGCCCAGCTCGAAATGCCCTTGCCGGAGGAAATCGAGCCGGGCGCGCTTCGGGAAACACTGGGCGCATTTGCGTTGCCGGCGTTCTGGGAAGCGGCTCCGGCGCGCGC
>JBBSFF010000030.1:0-11586 GCA_038238995.1 Sphingomonadales bacterium | reverse complement strand
CGGCAGCGGTGCGACGGCGGTGACACTTGTCCCCGAAATGGCGAAGACTGCCGCGCACGTGACGATGCTCCAGCGGTCGCCGACCTATGTCGTCAGCCGCCCCGGCAACGATCCGATCGCCGACCGTCTGCGCAAATACCTTCCCGCCAAGCTCGCCTACGACCTAATCCGCTTCAAGAACGTCGGCATGGGCATGTTCTTCTACCGGATGACGCGCAAGCAGCCGGCGAAGGTCCGCGACCTGCTGATCGGCGGGGTGCGCGAGCAGCTCGGTGCGGACTACGACGTCGCGACGCACTTCACCCCGCGCTACAATCCGTGGGACCAACGGCTGTGCCTCGTGCCCGACGCCGACCTGTTCGCCGCGATCAAGGCGGGAACGGCGTCGGTCGTAACCGATACGATCGACCGCCTGACGCCGAGCGGGCTCAGGCTCGCAAGCGGCGACGAGCTGGCGGCGGATATTATCGTCACCGCGACCGGGCTCAAGCTGATCGCGCTCGGCGGTATGCGGGTCACGGTCGACGGCGTCGCGGTCAATCCGGGCGACTGCATCGCGTACAAGGGCATGATGTTCTCGCACGTCCCCAACCTCGCGCTGACGCTCGGCTATATCAACGCGTCGTGGACGCTGCGGTCCGATCTGATCGCCGGGTACGTCGGGCGGGTGCTCAACCACATGAAGGCGACGCGAACGACGATCGCGACACCGGTACCTGCGCCCGACGTCGTTCCCGAGCGCCTCGCGTTCGACCTGTCGTCGGGCTATGTGCAACGCTCGGCCGACGCGATGCCGAAGTCGGGTAGCCGCCGCCCGTGGAAGGTGACCGCGAACTACGCGCTCGACACGATGGAACTGCGCTTCGGCAAGGTCGACGACGGCGAATTGCGCTTTGGCACCGCGGCACCGGTCGCCGTCACCGAGCCGCTGCGCGAGGCGGCGGAATAGCCTGCTAGACTGCGCCGCCGAGATAGATCTGGCTGACCATCGCGTAGAGCATCGGAAACGACAGGACGAAGTTGGTTCGCGATCCGAGCATCGCCGTCCGCGCGCTGGTCGCCTTGACCGCGTCGTCGGCGGGAACGAGGCCGAGCGCGCGCTTCTGGTTCGGCCAGATGATCATCCAGACGTTCGCCGCCATGATGATCGCGATGTACATGCCGACGCCGATCGTGACGAAGCCGGGCTGGAAGGTTAGCGATTCGACGAGATAATGCTTGTGCAGCGCCACGCCGATGCCGGTGACGAGCGTCGCGATCGCGCCCCAACGGAACCACCACAATGCCTCGGGCGCGATGAACTTCGACACACCGCCCTTCAGTTCCGCCGGCACCTTCGGCATCGTCGGAATCTGGACGAGGTTGAAATAATACAGCAGCCCGATCCAGACGATCCCCGATAGGACGTGCAGGAAAACGAGCACCGGCACGCCGTACGCCGCATCCATGACTTTGAAATGCAGCCCGAACATCGCCGCGAGCAACAGAACAACGCTTAGCCCGATTGCCGAATTCAAACCTGCCAGAATCTTGCCCATCTCGATGTCCCTGATCGTTCCCGCGTCTGTCTAGCCGCGATGGGCGGCGATGTCATTCCCGAACGAGGCTCAGCCGGCGTTCGCCACCTGCGTCAAGTTCGCCAGATGCGCGCGGCGCATCGCGGCCGCCTCCTCGCGCCGCCGCTGCGCCCACGGATTGGCGTATTCGCTCGGCTTGACCAGCGGCACGACCATGCACACGCTCTGCGTTGGCAGGACCATCGCCCAGTCCTTGATCAATTGCATGTAGGCGGTGCCGACCGGGCGGATGTTGCGATCGAGATCGTACAGTCCGAGCGGGTTGACCCGGCCGTTGTCCTCGCGGAGCGCGGTGTCCCAGTCGACCTGATCGGTCAGCGAGTACCAGGTGAAGCCGACCATCGGGATGCCGTCGTTGCGGACCTTGAGGACGCTCGCCCACTGCTTCCACAGCCAATCGACCGACAACTGCCCGTCGCCATAGTCGGCGAGGTTAGTCTCGGTGTGCATAACCGGCAGGCGGTAGCGGTTGAAATACTGCCACGTGATCCCGTCGTAGCCGAACACCTCGCCCGACGCCCGGCTGCTACCGTCGGCGGCGACGCGGTGCTCGTTGGTCAGATAATAGTCGTTGCCCATGATGCAGTGCTGCTTCAGCCTGACGTTCATGAACCAGTCGTACTCGGCGCGCGTCATGCCGTTGTCGGTCAGATACTGATACATCTCCGACCCCGTTCGTCGCCCGAAATTGAGATCGAGGCTGAGGAAGCGAAGCGAGTTGAGCACCTCGGCCGGGCCGATCGCGGCGGGGTTGTCGGCGTGGTAATATTCCGTGCTTTCCGACTGGATGAAGATCGCGTCGGGGCGGACGTCGAGGATCGTCTGCATCGCCAGCACGTTGGCGCGGACGATGTGCTTGAGCGCGGTGACGAAGCCGAGGTCGGTCGTCAGCGCCTCGTTCCACCAGCCGTATTTCGCCGAGAACAGCGCGCAGATGAACATCTCGTTGATCGGGGTATACAGCTGCACCCACGGAAAGCGCGCCGCGAAGGCGTTGGCGTAGCGCGCGAACAGCGCCGGAAAGTCGGGGTTCTGGAAGTCGCCGAGCCAGTCGGGCAGGCCGAAATGGCACAGGTCGACGATCGGGGTAATGTCACGCTTGAGCAGGTCGCCGAAGGTCGTGTCGGCGAAGCTCCAATCGTATTTGCCGTCACCGAGCCACGTCGTGTGGATCGGCGGACCGTAGCGCAGGAAGCCAATGCCGAGGTCCTGCACCGCGTCGAAATCGGCCTGCCAGCGGTCGTAGTGCCGACACTTCGCCATCTCGTCGATGCGTTTGCCGCCGACCATCGGGTAGGAATTTTCGATGCCGGTGGCGAACATGAACATGGTCATGCGCAGCCGAACGGACCGGACTCGTTATGGTTGCGTTTCGTGACCGAGGATTTTGCTGCGTCGCGGCAAACACGCGTCGGTCGGATGTTCAATCGGAGCGAGTAAGCCGGCGGCGCGCCTAGCCCATTCCCATCAGCGCCAGCACTTCCTTGCGCGACCGGTCGTCGTCGCGGAATACGCCCATCATCCGGCTCGTCGTCATCGTGACACCCGTCGTCATCACCCCGCGCGCGCTCATGCAGCTGTGGGTCGCCTCTATCACGACGGCGACTCCGATCGGGTCGAGATGCTTGTGGATACAGTCGGCGACCTCGGCGGTCAGCCGCTCCTGTACCTGCAGCCGCCGAGCGTAGCCGTGCAGGACACGCGCGAGCTTCGAGATGCCGACGACCCGGTCGCGCGGCAGATAGGCGATATGCGCCTTGCCGAGGATCGGGGCCATGTGATGCTCGCAATGCGATTGGAACGGGATATCGCGGAGCAGGACGATGTCGTCGTACCCCCCGACTTCGCCAAACGTCCGGCTCAGATGAACCCCGGGGTCTTCGAGATAGCCGCGGAAATACTCGCGGTAGGCGCGTGCGACGCGCCCGGGGGTATCGAGCAGCCCCTCGCGGTCCGGATCGTCGCCCGCCCAGCGGATCAGGTCGCGGATCGCCGCTTCGGCGCGCTCCTGCGGGATCGGCGCGACCGCCTGAAGTTCGGAAGGGAGTTCGGTGTCGTCGTCGTGGATCATGGGTGCCCCGGCAGTATATCGATTGAAATGGCAATGCACCCGGCGTGCCGCAACCCGTGCGACACCGCCGCCCGCCGATCACGCCGGGTTCGGCGGGCGGAACACGCGCTGCAGGACGGCATCGTAGATTCGGGTGAGCGCGGCGATGTCGGCAACCGGGACCGCCTCGTCGACCTTGTGCATCGTCGCGCCGACCAGGCCGAACTCGACGACCGGGCACAGGCGGCGGATGAAGCGCGCATCCGACGTGCCGCCGCTCGTCGACAGCGTGGGGAGGGACCCGGTGACCAACGCGATCGCTTCGCCGACGAGCGTCGACAGCGCGCCGGGTTCGGTCAGGAACGCCTCGCCGGAGATGCGAACCGTGACTTTGGCCGACGGGGCCTCCTCGGCGACGATGCCTCGCAGCCACGCCTCGAGGTCGGCACCGCGGTGCAGGTCGTTGAAGCGGATGTTGAGCCGTGCCGATGCCCGGGCCGGGATGACGTTCGTCGCCGGGTTGCCGGCGGAAAGATCGGTGACTTCGAGGTTCGACGCGTCGAACCAGTCGCTGCCGGTATCGAGCGCGCGGGCCATGAGCCGCGCGAGGATGCCGATCAGCCGGGTTACCGGATTGTCCGCGCGCGCCGGATACGCGACATGGCCCTGCGCGCCGTTGACGGTGATCCACGCGTTCATCGACCCGCGCCGCCCGATCTTGATGGTATCGCCGAGCACGGCGGCGCTCGTCGGCTCGCCGACGAGGCACATGTCGGGGACGTAGTTAGTTCCGGGAGTTGGGCCGTTCGCCGCCATCCAATCGAGCAGCGGTGCGGTGCCGAAGGTTGCGGGGCCTTCCTCGTCGCCGGTGATGATCAGGCTCAGCGTGCCGTCGAAACCGCGCGCGACGGCGGCTTGCGCGGCGGCGGTGAACGCGGCGATGCTGCCCTTCATGTCGGCCGCGCCGCGCCCGATAAGCCAGCCGTCGCGGACGGTGGCGTGGAACGGATCGGTCCCCCAGCCGGGACCGGCGGGGACGACGTCGGTGTGTCCGGCGAAGGCGAAGTGCGGGGCCCCGCTGCCGATCGTCGCGAACAGGTTTTCGACCGGGCCGTCGGGGGCCTCGCCGAAGGTAAAGCGGTGGACGGTGAAGCCGATCCGTTCGAGCGTCGCAGCGAGCACGCCCTGCGCCTCCGCATCGACCGGGGTCACGCTCGGGCAGGCGATCAGGCGGCAGGCGAGGTCGAGCGGATCGATCATGTAAAAGGCGTAGCGGCTGCCCGCCCCCTTCTCAAGCCGCCCGGCCCGCGGCAAGATGGGACATGCCGAAGCTCGACCTCGCCGCGATCCCCGACATCGCCCGCACCGGGTATCTCCCCCCGTACGACGCGCTCGTCGCCGGGCGGCGGAACCGCGCGGTCGGGACCGGGCTGACCGACTTCGGCGCGAACCTGGTCACGCTCGCGCCCGGCGCGATGTCGTCGATGCGCCATTGGCATTCGGACGAGGACGAGCTCGTCGTCATGCTGTCGGGCGAGGCGGTACTGATCGACGACGCGGGCGAGAGCGTGATGCGCCCGGGCGACGTCGCGACCTTCGCCAAGGGCGTCCCCGACGGCCACCACCTCGTCAACCGCGGCACCGTCGACGCGGCGTTCCTCGCGGTCGGCACCGACCGGCCGGCGACCGACCACTGCACCTACCCCGACGTCGACATGTTCTGGAGCGAGGCGACGGGCTACATCCGGTCGTCGGCGATGGGCGGCGGCTGAGCCTCAGCGCGCGGCGACGCCGCCGTCGACCCCGCCGTGCGGCGCAAAATAGTCGCGAGTGAACGGGTAGGTCTCGGCGCGCGCGGCGTCGGTCCATTCGACCATCCACGGGTGGTCGAGCAGCGCCGCGACGTACGAAGCGCTCGTGTCGCCGAGCGCGATCCCGTACGTCTTGAACCGCGTCGCGACGGGGGCGAACATGATGTCGGCGGCGCTCAGCGTGCCGAACAGGAACGGCCCCTCGTGCGCCTCGTCGATCGAATGGAAACGCGTCCGCGCCTCGGTCCACAGCGCGTCGATCCGCGCGACGTCGGCCAGGACTTCGGGGGTCGCGACGTAATCGGGATAGTCGCGCTTGAGGTTCATCGAACAGCTCGCGCGCAACGCGGCGTAGCCTGAGTGCATCTCCGCGCACATCGACCGCGCGAGGGCCCTCGCCCCGGGATCGTGCGGCCAGAAATGCCCGCGGCTGATCCGCGCCGTCCGCACCCGGTCGGCGAGCCAGTCGATGATCGCGAGACTGTCCCAGACAACGACGTCGCCGTCGTACAGCGTCGGCACCTTGCCCGACGGCATCAGCCCCTTCGCCGACTCGTCGACCCATGCGGGCGTGTCCATCGGGATCACCACCGTTTCGAACGGCAACGCCGATTGCTTGCACGCGAGCCAGCCGCGCAGCGACCACGACGAGTAGGCGCGGTTGCCGATGATGAGCTTGAGCATGGTTGGTCCCCCCAAAGGACGATTTTACGCTTCGACCGCCGACAGCACCGCCGCGCGAAGTTCGGGGATACCCTCCCCCTTCTCCGCGCTCGTCGTCAAGATGTCCGGATAGGCCGCCGGATGCGTGCGGGCGATGTCGGCGACCGCCTTCGCGGTGCCGACGAGCGCGGTCGGCTTGATCTTATCGCCCTTCGTCAGCACGACCTGATAGCTGACCGCCGCCTTGTCGAGCAGCCCCATGATCTCGGCGTCGACCGGCTTGATGCCGTGGCGCGCGTCGATCAGCAGCAACACTCGCTTCAGCGCCGCGCGCCCGCGCAGATAGTCGAACACCAGCGCCTTCCAGTTGCGGACGACGTCTTTCGGCGCTTCTGCATAGCCGTAGCCGGGCATGTCGATCAGGCGGAAATGCAGCGGCGCGCCGACGTCGAACACGTTCAGCTCCTGCGTCCGACCCGGCGTGTTCGAGGTGCGCGCGATCCCGGCGCGCCCGGTGAGTGCATTGAGCAGCGACGACTTGCCGACGTTCGACCGCCCGGCGAAGGCGATCTCGGGCACCTTCGGCTCGGGCAGGAATTCAAGCTTCGGGGCCGACAGCAGGAACTCGACCGGCCCGGCGAACACCCGCCGCGCGGTTTCGAGCCGGTACGCGAGCGCCTTGGGATCGTCGGGGGCCGCGTCGACCGTCTCGATCACTTGATGACCGCGGGCGTCGCCGGCATCGGGTGCCGCCGCATCATCACCCATTGCTGGAACATCGTCAGGCAGTTGTTCGTCACCCAGTAGACGATCAGGCCAGCGGCATAGGGGGCCATGATGAACATGAACACCCACGGCATCAGCGCGAAGATCTGCTTCTGCGCCGGGTCGGCGGGCGGCGGGTTGAGCTTCTGCTGGAAGTACATCGTCACGCCGAGGATGATCGGCAGCAGCCCGATGCCGATCATCGCGGGCGGGGTGAAGTCGAGAAAGTTGAACAGGTTGACCGGGGTCAGCGGGTCGGCGACGCTCAAATCCTTGATCCACAGCACAAACGGCTGGTGGCGCATCTCGGTCGACACGAGCAGCGTCTTGTACAGCGCGTAGAAGATCGGGATCTGGAGCACGACCGGCAGGCAGCCCGCGACGGGGTTGACCTTCTCCTTCTTGTAGAGCGCCATCATCTCGGTCTGGAGCTTGGGCTTATCGTCCTTGTAGCGCTCCTGGAGTTCTTTCAATTTCGGCTGGACGACGCGCATCCGCGCCATCGAACTGAACTGCTTGGCGGCGATCGGGAACATGATCAGCCGGATGATGCACGTCAGCCCGATGATCGCGACGCCGAAGTTGCCGGTCAGCTTGAACAGGAAATCGAGCAGCTGGAAGATCGGCTGGGCGATGAACCAGAACCAGCCCCACGACACGATTCGGTCGAACAGCGGGATGCCGAGCGCGGTCTTGTAGCGGTCGATCACGCCGACTTCCTTGGCGCCGGCGAACAGATGTGCGGTCGTGGTGATCGTCGCGCCGGGGGCGACGACGACGGCGGGGCTGAGATAGTCGGTCTGGAAGCGGTCGTCGGCAGCCTTGGCGAAGCGCGCGACGACCGGGGTCCTCTGGTCGGGGATAAGCGCCGCCGCCCAGTATTTGTCGGTGATGCCGAGCCAGCCGCCGGTCGTCGGGAACGACTGCGGCCCGTCGTAGATCAGCTTCTTGTACGCGACCTCGCTGTCCTTCAACCGCTCGCCGACCACGCCGAGCGGGCCGACGTGGAGGTTGCCCGCGTCTTTTTCGAGCCCCTGCCCGGCATGGCTGACCAGCCCCCACGCGCGCACGGTCACCGGTGCGGTGCCGGCGTTACGAACGCGCTGGGTTGCGGTGAACAGATAGTCGCTGTCGACCGCGACGACGATCTCGTACGCGGTGCCGCCGGGCGCGGTGTAGCTCAGGGTAACCGGGGTCGATGGCGTGAGCTTGCCCGCGCTCGCGGTCCAAACCGCATCGGGCGACGGCGCGTCGGTCCCGCTCCAGCCGAACTGGCCGAAATACGCCTGTGCGGAGCCGCTCGGGGCGAACAGGCGGACGTCGGGCGAGGTCTTGGCGATTGTCTCGGTATAGCCTTTGAGGACGAGATCGTCGAAGCGCGCACCCTTGAGGTTGATAGAACCCGACAGGCGCGGAGTGTCGATCGCGACGCGCGGCGACTCGCGCAGCACCGCGCCGCGGTCGCGGAGCTGCCCGGCGCCGCCGACGGCGGGGACGACGACGCCATCGGGCGCGACTGCGACGGGGTTCGCCGGCTGGGTCGCGAACACACCGGTCGGCTGGCTCGCGGCGGCGACCTGCTTCGTCGCTGGCTTCGGGATGTAGCGGTCGGACAGGAAATTCCAGCCGAGTAGCACGATCGCCGACAGGACGATGGCGAGAAGGAAGTTGCGATTGTCGGTCACGCGGAGAAGCTTTCTTCAGGGCACGGCGGCATGTGGTGACTCGCCCCGCTCGGGAACAGGGTCATAGCCCGACCCACCCCATGGGTGACAGCGGCAAATGCGTTTGGTGCCGAGCCAGACGCCCTTCGCCGGGCCGTGGCGCTCGATCGCCTCGATCGCATACGACGAACAGGTCGGTTGAAACCGGCATGAAGGCGGCATCAACGGCGACAACAGCTGCCGGTAGGCGCGGATCGGCGCGATCAGGGCGGCTGTCAGCCAGCGCATCGGACAAGCGCCTTCCGCAGATCGGCAGCGAGCGCATCGAAGCCGCGCGTCAGCCCTTCGCTCCGCCCGATCAGGATATGGTCGGCATGCGGGACGCCGTCGTCGGGAAGCACCTGCCGGACGAGCGCGCGCATCCGCCGCTTGAGCCGGTTACGGACAACCGCGTTGCCGATCTTCTTGGTGACGGTATAGCCCGCGCGCATCGGGGCATCGTCGTCGCGGCGCCGCACGAGGAGAACGAACCCGGGGGTCGGCGCGCGGCGACCCGCGTTGGCGGCCAGAAAGTCCTTGCGCGCCGAGATCGTTTGAATTTGCGTCCGTGCGACCGGGGCCGCGGAAACGACTAGGCGCTCAGCTTCGCCCGGCCCTTGGCGCGGCGGTTCGCCAGCACCTTGCGGCCACCGGGGGTCGCCATGCGCGCGCGGAAGCCGTGACGGCGCGCTCGCACCAGCCGGCTCGGTTGAAAGGTCCGCTTCATCGCTCATTCCTCGGGCGTCGCATGGCGGCCACGAAGTCCGGGGCCAAAATCAAGGTAGTGCGCATAGCCGCACGTCGACGGAGAGTCAATTCTCGCACGGCATGCACATTACCTGCGGCCAGGGCGAAATGTCGGGGTTAGGCTGTGTCGATCAACCAGCGTGTAGGGGACTGGCCGAGTGAGATACGTGCGTGCCGCGGTGCCATTCGCGCTCCTTCTCGCCGCCCCTCCCGTCGGCGCGGTCACGGTTGCCTCCGGCACGGTCGTCCTGTCGGCCGCCAACAGCCAGCAGGCTGGCCGCCTGAGCCGCGACGGCGTGCCCGCCGACTGGTCGACCACCAAGGTCTTCCCCGGCCAGATCAACCCGAACTCCTCCTATGCTTATACGTCGATCGACACGACCTTCGCGGTGAACCGCAAGCAGGATATCTATTATCAGATCAGCGTCGACGACCCGACCCTGCTCGCGTTTGTCTCGGCCTATCTCGGCGCGTACGATCCGGCGGCGAAGGCGACGAACTACCTTGGCGATCCGGGCAGGTCGGGCAATTATTTCGGCGTCGACCCGCTGTTCTTCCAGGTCGTGGTTCCCGTCGGCGGCTCACTCCGGCTGGTGTTCAACCAGACGTCGGTCGTCAGTTTCTCGCCGGCGACGAACTATTTGGTCGAGGCATTTTCCGACACCGAATTCAACGAGAATTTCGCGACGGTGGCCGAGCCGTTGACCTGGGCGATGCTCGTCGCCGGGTTCGGCCTGGTCGGGGCAGCGGCACGCCGTCGCCGGGTCGTCGCGGCCGGCTAGGCTCAGCTCGGCGACAGCTGCAGCGCCGCCGGTTGCGTCGCGCCGGGGGGCAGTGCGCCAGCCTTGGCCACGCAGCCCTTGGGCGGCAGGAAGTCGATCTCGACCACTTGCCTGGAGGCGGGGTCTTGCCAGTGGTTGGCGAGCGACGACCAGCGCCCGCACGGCAGCCGGATTTCGAGCGCGTTCCGACCGGTCCAGCGAAACTCGATGTTCCGGAAATCCTCGCCTTCGAGGAGGACGGGCCGACCACCGAGCGGCTCGGACCCGTTGGGCACGATGACGATCCCGCTCGTGTGTGCCTTCCCGATGCCACGTTCTTCCCAGACCGCCGCCGCGACGAGCGCGCCATCGGGGCTTGGTTTCGTCGCGACGACGTCGGTGAAGCCGTGCGGATCGTCCGGCTTGCAACTCGCCAGCACCAGCAGCGCCGCGACCGACCGGATGCGCTTCATCGCTTCGACGGTTCGCGCCACAGCGCCCGCACATCGCGGTGTCCGCGCCGCTGCAGTCCGAAGTCGGCGACCCGCCCGGCGCGGGGGTGGCGGCGGTGCCAGCGGACATACCGCCGCCGCGCCCACCCCGAATTGCGCAGCACGAGCGCGAGGCCGACACCGAACACGATCAGCGCCGCCGGAAACGGCTGCGGAATCAGCGCGAGCACCGGCGACACGGCCATCAGCAGCAACCCTGCAACGATCTGCGCGACGCGCAACGGCTCGCTGCGGATCAGGCTGGCGAGGAAGGTGCGACGCGGCATGATCCCCCTTAACGACCCGCTGTGGCGCAAGTTGGGCATGACAGCGCCGGTGATGCTCCCGTACACGTGATCTTGCGGAACGGGGGCACACAGATGGTCGCACATGTCGGAACGGTCGCGTTCCTCGGGCTCGAGGCGCGCTCGGTCGACGTGCAGGTGCAGGTGTCGAGCGGACGCCCCGATTTCATCATCGTCGGGCTGCCCGACAAGGCGGTCAAGGAAAGCCGCGAGCGCGTCCAGGCGACGCTCGACGCGATCGGCCTCGCGCTGCCGCCGAAGCGTGTCGTCGTCAATTTGTCGCCCGCCGACCTGCCGAAGGAGGGGTCGCATTACGATCTGCCGGTCGCGCTCGGGCTGCTCGCGGCGATGGGGTTGCTCGATTCTGAAATGCTCAGCGGCTTCATCGTCGTCGGCGAGCTTGGCCTCGACGGGCGGATCGCGCCGGTGCCCGGCGTGCTGCTCGCAGCGCTTCACGCGGCGGCGCACGACCTCGGGCTCATCTGCCCCGCCGCGCAGGGGGGCGAGGCGGCGTGGGCGGGCGAGGTCGACGTCATCGCCGCGCCCGACCTGCTGACGTTGATCAACCATCTCAAGGGGACGCAACTATTGTCGCCGCCGGTGCGGAGCAGTGCTGAGGTTGTCCGCACCGGCCCCGACTTGGGCGAGGTCAAGGGGCAGGAGACGGCCAAGCGCGCGCTCGAAATCGCCGCCGCCGGGGGGCATAATCTGCT
>JBBSFF010000029.1:0-11622 GCA_038238995.1 Sphingomonadales bacterium | reverse complement strand
AGGCGGTGCGAACCGCGCATCCGCCGCTGGTCGATGTGTCGTCGGGGGTCGAGGATGAGCTGGGAGTGAAGTCGGTGACGAAGATCAAGGCGTTCATCGCCGCCGCGCGAGCCGCCTGATGGCGACGGCAGCGGTGCAGCCACGCCCCAGCCTGCGGACCGGCCCCGACGCGCGCGGCCATTTCGGCGTGTTCGGCGGGCGCTACGTCGCTGAGACCCTGATGCCACTGATCCTCGAGCTCGAGGTGGCTTATCGGGCGGCGCAGGCCGATCCGGCATTCGCCGCCGAGTTCGACTATTTACTCAAGCATTATGTCGGACGCCCCTCGCCATTGTATTTCGCCAAGCGGCTGACCAACGCGCTCGGGGGCGCGAAAATCTACTTCAAGCGCGACGAGTTGAACCATACCGGCGCGCACAAGATCAACAATTGCGTCGGCCAGATGCTGCTCGCGCAGCGGATGGGGAAGACGCGGATCATCGCCGAGACTGGGGCCGGACAGCACGGCGTCGCCGCCGCGACCGTCGCCGCGCGCGCCGGGCTGCCGTGCACGATCTACATGGGCGCGCGCGACATCGCCCGGCAGGCGCCGAACGTATTCCGGATGAAGCTGCTCGGGGCCGAGGTGCGCAGCGTCGAATCGGGGTCGAAGACGCTGAAGGACGCGATGAACGAGGCGCTGCGGGACTGGGTCGCGAACGTCCACGACACATTCTATATCATCGGTACCGCCGCCGGACCGCATCCGTACCCCGAGCTCGTCCGCGACTTCCAGTCGGTCATCGGCAAGGAGACGCGCGAGCAGATTGTCGAAGCCGAGGGGCGTCTGCCGGACGTGCTGTGCGCCGCGATCGGCGGCGGGTCGAACGCGATCGGCTTGTTCCACCCGTTCCTCGACGACGACGTCCGTATGATCGGCGTCGAGGCATCGGGCCATGGGCTCGACACGACCGAACACGCGGCGAGCCTCGCCGGCGGGGTTCCGGGGGTGCTCCACGGCAACAAGACGATGCTGCTCCAGGACAGTGACGGCCAGATCACCGAGGCGCATTCGATCTCGGCCGGGCTCGACTATCCCGGCATCGGCCCCGAGCACGCGTGGCTTCATTCGATCGGGCGGGTCGAATATCAGTCGGCGACCGACGCCGAGGCGCTCGACGCGTTTCAGCAACTCTGCCGCGTCGAAGGGATCATCCCGGCGCTCGAACCGGCGCATGCGCTCGCCGCGATCCGGCGGTTCGCCCCGTCGATGAGCCGCGACACGATCGTCGTCGCCAACCTGTGCGGGCGCGGGGACAAGGACATCTTCACTATCGCCGAAGCACTCGGGACACAAATGTGAGCGACCGGTTAGCCCGTCGTTTCGCCGCGTGCGCCGCAGAAGATCGCGCCGCGCTGGTGACCTTCATCACCGCCGGTGACCCCGAGCTCGCGCGCGGCCCGAGCATTCTCGCGGCACTTGTCGCGGGCGGGGCCGACATCATCGAGCTTGGCATGCCGTTCACCGACCCGATGGCCGACGGTCCGGCGATCCAGGCGGGGAATATTCGCAGCCTGACGAGCGGGACGACCCTGCGCGCGGTGCTGGCGATGATCCAAGCGTTCCGTCTTACCGATGGCACGACGCCGCTAATCCTGATGGGCTATTTCAACCCGATCCTCGCGTACGGGGTCGAGGCGTTCGCCGCCGATGCCGCCGCCGCCGGGCTCGACGGGACGATCGTCGTCGACCTGCCGCCCGAGGAGGACGGCGAACTCGCCCCGCTGCTCCGCGATCACGGCCTCCACAATGTCCGGCTGGCGACGCCGACGACCGACGCGCGGCGGCTGCCCACGGTCTTGGCGGGCGCATCGGGGTTCGTGTATTATGTCGCAGTCGCCGGAGTCACCGGCACTGCGTCCGCTGCCGACGCCGACATCGCCTGCGCGGTCGCGCGCCTGAAGGCGGCGACCAAGTTGCCGGTCGCGGTAGGTTTCGGCATCAAGACTCCGGCACAGGCCGCCGCTGTCGCGCGCCACGCCGATGGTGTCGTCGTCGGCTCGGCGCTCGTGTCGCTGATCGGGGCGGCGGCTGAACTTCGCGCCAACGACCTGCCCGAACAGGTCGAGGCGTTCGTCCGCGGGCTCGCCGACGCGGTCCGCAGCGCCCGCGGAAGGGTTGCCGCATGAGCTGGCTGACACGCATTCGCCCGCGGCTGACGGCGATGCTCAACCGGCGCGAGACGCCCGAGAACCTGTGGCGCAAGTGCGCCAAATGCGGGACGATGCTCTACGTCAAGGATTTCGAGGCGACGCTCGGCGTCTGTCCGCGTTGCGGCCATCACGAGCGGATCGACCCGCCGACGCGCTTCCATCAAATCTTCGATGGCGACTACCAACGGCTCGACGTGCCCAAGGTCCCCGAGGATCCGCTCAAGTTCCGCGACCAGAAGCGCTACGTCGACCGGCTCAAGACCGCGCGGACCAATACCGGCGAGCCCGAAGCGATGGTCGTCGCCACCGGCACGATCGGCGGCGAGGCGGCGGTCGTCGCGGTGCAGAACTTCGCCTTCATGGGCGGGTCGATGGGCTTGGGCGTCGGCGAGGCGTTCCTGTCGGGGGCGATGACGGCGGTCAAGGCGAAGTGCCCGTTCGTCATCTTCACCGCGGCGGGCGGCGCGCGGATGCAGGAGGGTATACTCAGCCTGATGCAGATGCCGCGAACGACCGTGGCGATTGCCGAACTGCGCGAGGCGGGGCTACCGTATATCGTCGTGATGACCGACCCGACGACCGGCGGGGTCACCGCGAGCTATGCGATGCTCGGCGACATCCAGATCGCCGAACCCGGCGCGCTGATCGGCTTTGCCGGGCAGCGGGTGATCGAGCAGACGATCCGCGAGAAGCTGCCCGAAGGGTTCCAGCGCGCCGAATACCTGCTCGACCACGGCATGCTCGACATGGTCGTCCACCGGAAGGACCTCAAGGCGACGCTCGCCCGGCTGATCGGGCTGCTGATGCGCCCCCGCGAAGCTGCTGCGGCCTGAAACCGGGGCCGGGGGCGAGATGGAGGCGGCGCGGTCCGACAATCCGGTGCTCGATGCGCTGCTCGCAGCGGCGTTCAAGCTCCATCCGGCGACGATCGACCTCGCGCTCGGGCGGCTCGAACGGCTGCTTGTGCGGCTCGGCAACCCGCACCTCAAGCTGCCCCCGGTGTTCCACGTCGCGGGGACCAACGGCAAGGGGTCGACCGTCGCGTTCCTGCGCGCCGGGCTCGAAGCATCGGGACGACGCGTCCACGTCTACACGTCGCCGCACCTCGTCCGTTTCAACGAGCGAATCCGGCTGGCAGGCGCGATCATCGACGACGGGGCGTTGATCACGACGCTGCGCGACGTGCTCGACGTCAACGGCGCAGCGGCGATCACCTTCTTCGAGCTGACGACCGCGGTCGCCTTCCTCGCCTTCGCGCGGACGCCCGCCGACGCGGCGGTGATCGAGGTCGGCATGGGCGGGCGGTTCGACGCGACCAATGTCGTCGCGCCGGTCGTCACCGGCATCGCCGCATTGGGCCTCGATCACCAGCAATGGCTTGGGCATTCGATCCTCGACATCGCGGGCGAGAAGGCGGGGATCGCCAAACGCGGGGTGCCGCTGCTGCTGTCGCGCTATCCCAAGACCGTCACCGCGCGGATCGCCGAGGTCGCGGGGCTCGCAGGGGCGAAGCTACGCATCCGCGGCGACGACTGGGACGCGGCGCTGTACGAGGGGGCGCTCCACTACCGCGACGTCGACGGCAAGCTGACGCTCCCGCTGCCGCGGCTGACGGGGGCGCATCAACTCGACAACGCCGCGCTCGCGGTGGCGATGCTCCGCCACCAGAACGCGGTGCCGGTCCCCGACAGCGCCTTGCGCGCCGCGATGGGCTGGGCCGAATGGCCGGCGCGGTTGCAGCGGCTCGAGCGCGGACCGCTGGTGGCGACGCTGTCGACGGGAAGCGAGGTCTGGCTCGACGGCGGGCACAATCCGTCGGCGGGGCGGGTCATCGCCGACGCGTTCCGCGGCCATGCGTTGACCGAACGCCCTTTCTACCTCGTCGTCGGCATGCTCGAGACAAAGGACGCGGGCGGGTTCCTCAAGCCGTTCGCGGGGCGCGCGACGGCGGTCTATGCGGTACCGATCCCCGGCCACGCCGCGCATCCGGGGGAGGCGATCGTCGCGCGGGCGAAGGAGACCGGGCTGCCGGGCGTGACGGTCGGGTCGGTCGCCGAGGCGTTGGCGGCGATCGCCAAGGGGGCCGACCGGACCCGCCCCCCGGTCGTTCTGATCACCGGCTCGCTCCATCTGGCGGGCGAAGTGCTCGCCGCGAACGGGCAGCTTCCGAACTAAATGCCCGATCGGCGAAGATGAACAACTTAACAAGCTTAACACCGACGCACCCTAGTTTCGTCGGTCGAGGGTCGCGCCCCGGCCACGCACAACTGCCCGCACATGCCCGCGCCGGACGGTGTCGGAGGCCGACGATTTCCCGCCCTAATTCGCGTCGTTCGCCCCCGCACTGAAGCGTCCGGCGTAGCGCTTGGTGATCCGTTCGACCGGCATCACGACGAACACGTCGACGGTGTTGAACTGCGGGTCGACGAACGCGCCGTCGCCGATCATCGCGCCGACGCGCAGGTACCCTTTGACCAGCGGCGGCAGCGCCTTCGCGGTCAGCCGCGCGTCGTAGGCGAACGGCGACATCCGGTCCATCGGCACATAATGTTCGGCGAGCGCGCGCGCGCGCAGCTCGGGCGGGGCGAGGTGGTGGTGGTAGAGGTACGACAGCTCGGCAGCGTGGACCTTCGGGTCGGCCCCGTGGAGCGAGGCGCAGCCGAACATATGCCCGATCGCGTGCGTCTGGAGGTAGCTCGCGATCCCGCGCCACAGCAGGGTGATCGTCGTATTGTTGCGGTACGCCGGGGCGACGCAGCTGCGCCCGAGCTCGAGCAGCTGCCCGCCCTCCGCCGACTGCGCGATCAGCGGCGACAGATCGTATTCGCCCGCCGAATAGAAACCGTGGTTCATCTGCGCGACGACCTGGCGGAGCAGGCGATACGTGCCGACGACGTGCGGCCCGTCGCCGGGCACACCGTGGTCGATGACGAGCAGATGGTCGCAGATCGCGTCGTAGGTGTCGACGTCACGCTTCGTCGCGATCATCGCAGGCGACGGCGTCGCCCCCATCTCGTCGTAGAAGATCTGGTAGCGCAGCGCCTGCGCGGCGGCAATCTCGGCCTCCGACGTCGCCAGCCGGACATCGAGCTGCCCCGACCGGTGGATATGCGGCGCGCCCGCGAGGACGTGCGCCGCGACCGCCGTCGGAAGCTTGTTCATGAAACCCATCGACACGTCCCCGCCGCAGTGCCCAAGCCCGGGCGTCTACCGCTCAATTGTGACAGTGTAACTTATACGCGCGCCGGGGGCGAGGCGACGCGCGGACCGGGGCGCGGGTCGGGGTGCTCGACGCGAGGCGCTTCGTCGACGAGGCCTCGGCCGAGCATGTAGAGAAAGATGAGGATGCCCGGCAGCGCCGCGACCGTCGTCAACAGGTAGAAATCGACATAGCCCATCGCCTCGATCATCGCTCCGGTGCTCGTGCCGGTGATCGTCCGCCCGACGATCGACGCCGCCGCCGACAGCAACGCGAACTGCGTCGCGGTGAAGCGCAGGTCGCACAATGCCGACAGATATGCGACGACCGCGACCCCGCCGATGCCGCTGGTGAAATTTTCAAAGCCGATCGCGGTCGCCATGCCGAGGTTCGAATGGCCGACGGCAGCGAGCGCGGCAAAGCCGAGATTCGATACCATCATCAGGACGAGGCTGATCAGCACCGCGGGGCGCAGGCCGAAGCGGGCATAGACCAGCCCACCGACGAAGACTCCGGCGAGGAACGCGGCGAGGCCAATCGCGACGTCGTAAAAGGCGATCTCGCTCTTGGTGAAGCCGAGATCGTTGAACAGCAGGCGCAGCGACAGATTCGCCAGCGTATCGCCGAGCTTGTGAACGAGGATGAACAGCAGCACGAGCAGCGCCCCGTCACGGCGGAAGAAATCGGCGAGCGGCGCGATGACCGCATCCGCCGCCGCCGCCCAGCCGCGCGCCGCGACGACGCCGCGACGCACCGGCTCGCCGAGCAGCCACCCCGCCGCGATCGCGGGCAGGGCGAACAGCGACGCGGCGACGTACGCACTGCTCCAGCCGAACCGGTCGGCGACGACGAGCGCGAGCCCCCCTGCGGCCGCATTGCCGAAGCGCCAGCCGTATTGCGACATGCCCGATCCGACGCCAAGCTGTTCGGGGGTCAGCGTCTCGATCCGGAAGGCGTCGATGACGATGTCGTAGCTCGCGCCGAAAAACGCCACCGTCAGCGCCGCCGCGACCGTCACGCTGAGATCGGCCTTCGGGTCGAGCAGCCCGAGCCAGCAGACCGACGCCATCACCCCCGCGCCGATCACGACGAGCCACGCGCGGCGCTGCCCGATCGCCGCCGCAAGGCCGGGGATGCGAACCCGGTCGATCAGCGGCGCCCAGAGGAATTTCACGTTGTAGAGCAGGAACGCGAGGCTGAACGCGGTCACCGCCTTCTTGTCGATCCCCGCCTCGGCCAGCCGCGTCGTCAGCGTCGCGGCGATCATCGCGAACGGAAACCCCGACGACACCCCGAGCAGCAACGCGCCGACCGGCGCGCGCTCGGTATACGGCCGAATGCCTTTTGGAACCGCCGTCCGCCAGCCGGTGGCGACAGTCATGCGCGCCTCCGCGGCGCGCGGACCAAGACGGTTAGCGACAGCCCCGACCCACGCAGCGCGCGAAACCCAGGCCCGGCGAACCGGGATGGCGGTTTCCGCAGAGGGGACGGAGCGGGTGTCGGCGATTGCATGCGGCGACGTTACCCGGTGTCGCCGCGTCGAGGACAGCCCTAATCACCGCGGTGTCCCGGCCGACCAGCGTTCGCGGCATGAGCCGACCCGAAGCAACACGTCCGAGTGCGCTCACGAAAAGTTATTCTGCCACAGTTACGGTCGGCGACGAACGATGTTAGAAAGTGGTTACAGTACGTCGTCAAACGGGGGTAAAGCGATGATCCGACCGATTATTCTGGCAGCTGTGATGGCAACTATCGCGGCACCCGTCGCCGCGATCACGCGGACCGATCCGGCGAACGACTATCTTTCGACCTATACCGGCCCCAAGAACGGCGACCTCGACGTGCTGACCTACTCGGCGTCGATCGTCGGCAGCAATTTCCTGCTCTCGTCGACGGTGGGCGCGGCTCCCGGCACCACGGCGAACGGCATCTACGTCTGGGGCGTCGACCGCGGGGCCGGCACCGCCGGGTTCGGCGTCAGCCTGGGACTGACCGGCGTCTTGTTCGACTCGGTCGTCATCCTTCGCCCCAACGGGACCGGCACCGTCAACCTGCTCAACGGGACAACGTTCGCAATCACGTCGACTATCGTCGGCAATACGATTTCGGCGCTCGTGCCGATCGCCGACCTGCCGAGTCGCGGCTTCACGGTCAACCATTACACCTTCAACCTCTGGCCGCGCCTCAATGGCGGCCCGGTGGCGAACATCGCCGATTTCGCCCCCGACAACGCGACGATCCGCGCGGTGCCCGAGCCCACCAGCTGGGCGCTATTCGTCGCAGGCTTCGGCGTCATCGGCGGCGCGATGCGGCGGCGAGCCAAGGCGGTCGCGGCGTAAAGCCCCTGCTTCCCCGACGGTACCCCTTGCGGTATCGTCGGGACATGGACGTCCACGTTCCCTTCCGTTCGCCGACCCCGGGGCAGCTCGCACTCGCCAAGGCGATCCCGGCGGCGACAGGCGTGGCGACGGCGGGGACGACGAGCCGCATTCCTGCGAGCGTTTATACCGACCCCGGGCATTTCGCCGTCGAGCACGCCGCCTTGCGCCGCCTGCCAGTCGTCGTCGCGCCATCGGGATTGCTGCCCGACCGCAACATGAGCGTGACGCACGACGGTTTCGGGGTGCCACTGCTCCTCGCGCGCGACGGCAAGGGGGTATTGCGCGTCTTCCTCAACGTCTGCCGCCACCGCGGCACGCGATTGGTCGAAGCCGACCAGCCGACCGCCACACCGCGCCTCGTCTGCCCGTATCACGCGTGGACCTATGCGCTCGACGGGCGGCTGACCGGGCTGCCGCGCCCCGAAAGCTTCGACGGACTCGACAAGGCAACCCGGGGGCTCGTCGAGATGCCGTCGTGCGAGGCGGGCGGGCTGATCTGGGTCGGGCTCGACCGCACGCGGACGTATGATTTCGGTTTTGCCGCCGGCGCGCTCGCCGCCGACTTCGACGCGCTCGGTTTTGCCGACCAGTTTTTATACCGCCGCCGGACCCACGCGGTCGCGTCGAACTGGAAGCTGATTATGGACGCGTTCCTCGAAAGCTACCACGTCACCCGCCTCCACGCCGCGACGATCGGCCCGTACTTTCAGGACGGCGTCACGACCGGCGACACGATCGGCCCGCATGCGCGCTCGGCGGTCGGGCGCCTCGAAAAGCTCGATGGCATAGACTGGAGCGATTGGAACGCGCTGCGGCGGACGGTGACCTTCGCGTATCAGCTCGTGCCCGGCACGGTGATCGTCGCCTCGCCCGACTACATCAACATCATGACGCTGATGCCGCAGAGCGTGAACACGACGCTCGTCGAGGATTTCATGCTGATCGCCGAAGCCCCGGCAACACCGAAGGCCGCGGCGCACTGGCAGCGGTCGTGGGATCTGCTCGACGGTGCGGTGTTCGCGGGCGAGGATTTCCGTGCCGCCGCGCTCGGGCAGCGGGGGCTCGGATCGGGGGCGGTCGACCATGTCCTGCTCGGCGGGATGGAACAGGGGATCAAGCGGTTCCACGATACGCTCGCCGGTCTGATCGCCGCCGCCTGAAGGAGACTCCGCGATGACCCCGTCGACGATCGTGATCCTGAGCAGCGTCCTCAGCTTCGGCGCGCCACTCGCGCTCGCGGTCTACGAGATCGTCACGACGCGCAGTAGGGGTCCGGACCGCGACGACGACCACCGCCCGCCGGTCGCGCCCACGCCGAGGCCGCTGCCCGATTGCCTGCAACCGCACGTCCTGCTGGCGCGCCGCCCGATCCGCGAGGATGTGCTCGTCGACTGACCGACACCGCCGGGGGACGCGAGCGATGGGACCGACCGGCGCGATCATCATGAGTTGCTTCACCTTCGTGTTCTGCGCGTTTGCCTTCGATCAACGAACGACGTAGCTCGACCCGCGTCTGATCGTGCCTCTGCTCGAGTCCGGCGCGATCGTCGCGCTGTCGGTTCGGGCCCTGTGGGTCGGCGTCGGCCGAGCGACGACGACCCGCGGATCGGCCGAGTGATCATGTGGTCGAGCATCGCCGAAGGCGTCGCGATCTTCGTCATGATCAACGTCTTCGACAATATCGGGCTCGCCGACCGGGTCACTCCCGGAATGGCGGCGATCGTCGCACTTCGCTTCATGCCGATGGCGTACGCGATCCCGTTCCGGCCGTTCTACTGGATCGGCGCGGCGATCATGGTCTTCGCCGTTGCCGGGTCGTCGCCCCGCCTCCGCTGTGCTTGATGATTTCGGGGATCGGCGCGGCGCTGGCGTTGTGGACCGCCGCCTTCGCTGCCCTCCGCCGCCCGGTCGCCGCGCCATCCGCTTGACCCGCTCGCCCCGGTCCCGCACGACGATGCGAAGCAGGGGAGCCCGATGAAAAGCACGCGCCTGACCGGTTTCATCCTGATCGCGCTCGCCCTTGGGCTGGTCACCGGGTGGTGGGTGCATTCGGCGTATGCCGCCCCCCAAACCAAGGCGATCGCGGCCAATCTGTCGATCCTGACCGACGTCTTCCTTCGCCTGATCAAGATGATCATCGCGCCGTTGGTGCTGTCGACGCTGACCGTCGGGATCGCGCACATGGGGGCGAAGGACGGCGGTGCGAGCCTCGGGCGGATGTTCGGGCGGACGCTCGGCTGGTTCGTCGTCGCCAGCCTCGTGTCGCTGACGCTCGGCGCGCTGATCGTCAACCTGCTCGCCCCCGGCGTCGGGGTCGGCCTCGCGCTGCCCGCCGCCGACGCCGCCACCGGGGTTGCGAAGACCGCGTTCAACCTCAAGGACTTCGTCACCCACGTCGTGCCGAAGTCGATTTTCGACGCGTGCGCGCAGAACGAGGTGCTGCAGATCGTGGTGTTCTCGTGCTTCGCCGGGGTCGGGCTGATCGCAATCGGCGAGGCGGGCGCGCCGATCGTCCGCGGCCTCGACGCGCTGGCGAAGCTGATGCTCAAGGTCACCGGCTACGTCATGTACGCCGCGCCGTTCGCGGTGTTCGCCGCCGTCGCCGGGTCGATCGCGACCGAGGGGCTCGAGATCATCAAGACGTTCGCGCGCTTCATGGGCGGGTTCTATCTCGCGCTCGCGATCCTGTGGACGCTGCTGCTCGGCGCGGGGGCGGCGGTGATCGGGCGGGCGCGGATCGGCGGGCTGCTCAAGGCGATCCGCGAACCGTTCCTCATCACCTTCGCCACCGCCTCGTCGGAGGCGAGCTACCCGAAGTTGCTCGAGGCACTCGAACGCTTCGGCGTGCCGAACCGGATCGCGTCGTTCGTCCTGCCTCTCGGCTATTCGTTCAATCTCGACGGGTCGATGATGTACTGCGCGTTCGCGTCGATCTTCATCGCGCAGGCGTACGGCATCGAGCTCAGCCTCGCGACGCAGGTCAGCATGCTGCTGCTGCTGATGGTGACGTCGAAGGGCATCGCCGGGGTGCCGCGCGCGAGCCTCGTCGTCATCGCCGCGACGCTGCCGTTCTTCGACATCCCGGAGGCAGGATTGCTGCTGATCCTCGCGGTCGACCATTTCCTCGACATGGGCCGCAGCTCGACCAACGTCATCGGCAACGCCGTCGCGGCAGCGGTGATCGCGAAGTGGGAGGGCGAGCTCGGCGCGCAGCCAGATGTGATCGATGGATTAGTGCGGGCTGGCTAAGGCAACAATGATGCGAAAGTCGCAGTGCTGGCGAGGCGATGGGCCTGCCTCTCCTCGCCAACACTGCTAAATCCGAAATTTAATGTGGCTGCTGGCACCAAACGACTTTTTCATCATTTCTTTCAACGTGTCCGCAGCGAAGGTGTCTACCAGTAACTCGGTAGTAGAGCGATGACCGCAACGCGCACACCTTAGAGCGTCGTTGTGTTTCGGCTCAATGTTAGCAGTTTTCCAATCAGATGATACACATTTTGGGCAGCGCAAAGTCTCAGTCGACATCATAGCGTCCTAAAAAAAGGGCGACCCGAAGATCGCCCAGTTGGTATACCGCTTAGCGTCCAGCGCCATTCTTGGTTGGATCGACCAAGCGATAGGTCTGTCCAGGCTTAGGTGTTGGAGGAAGAATGTTCCCCCTCGTCGAAGTTCGCTCCTCGCCGGTGTTTCCACCGCGTGGACCGATGATGTCATACTGGCCTGATTTCGGGGCAGGGGTTCCGGGCTTGTAGGTCATGTGGTCACTCCTGTGACATATAATCCCCATTGACCGTCCGGAGTTTCGCAGAATATCTTTCGAGCGCCAGCACGAAAGGCCCGGTCATT
>JBBSFF010000028.1:0-11711 GCA_038238995.1 Sphingomonadales bacterium | reverse complement strand
TGTGCGACTCGTGCCGCCTGCGCGCGAAGGGCTTCGCCGAGGCAGGGGTCGCGGACCCGGCGTTGTGACCTACGCGGTCAAGGAACTCTACGTCACGCTCCAGGGCGAGGGGGCGCAGACGGGCATGCGGGCGGTGTTCCTGCGCTTTGCCGGGTGCAATTTGTGGAGCGGGCGTGAGGCCGATCGGGCCGCCGCCGTCTGCACCTTCTGCGACACCGATTTCGTCGGCGTCGATGGTCTCGGCGGGGGCAAGTTCGCCGATCCGACCACGCTAGCGGCAGCGGTCGCGCACGCGTGGGGGGCGGACCCCGACCACCGGCTGGTCATCTGCACCGGCGGCGAGCCGCTGCTCCAGCTCGATGCGCCGCTGATCGACGCGCTCCACGGCCACGGCTTCGCGGTCGGGGTCGAGACCAACGGCACGCAAGCGCCGCCGCCTAGCCTCGACTGGGTGTGCGTCAGCCCGAAGGCCGCCGCGCCGCTGGTGCTGACGTCGGGCGACGAGTTGAAACTCGTCTACCCGCAACCGCTCGCGCCCCCCGAGCGCTTCGCGGCGCTCGGGTTCGACCACTTCTTCCTGCAACCGATGGACGGCCCCGACCGTGAAGCCAACACGCAGGCTGCGATCGCCTATTGCCTCGCCCACCCCCGCTGGCGGCTCGGGCTGCAGACGCACAAGCTGACCGGGCTACCCTAGCCGCGCGGCGACGGTGGCGATCCGCTGGCCGTAATGTTCGGCGCTGCGCAGGTCGGACGCGCTCGGCCCGTCGTCGGGGCCCTGGTCGACGTTCGACTGCGCCGCCGCGCCGAGCGAAAAGCCGAGCCGGTTGGCGTCGTCGACCGACCCGTGCGAATTATTGTTGCCCGGCATCTGGTCGTTGCCGACCCAGATCATGCCGAGCTGCATCGCCAGCACGACGAAGCCCATCAGCGTGTTGAGCTTGTCGCCGCTCTGCGACCCCGAATTGGTGAAGCCGCCGGCGATCTTGTCGGTCCACGCGCGGCTCATCCAGCGCTTCGACGTCGCGTCCTTGAACGCCATGAACGGGGCGGAGGCGCTGCCCATGTACGTCGGCGCGCCGAAGACGATCGCGTCCGCCGCGTCGAGCGTCGCCCAGCCGGGGGCGTCGGCGTCGACGAGATCCTCGACCTTGAACACCGACACCTCGCCGCCGCCGGCAGCGACGCCGCGCGCGACCGCCTCGGCCTGCTTCGCGGTGTGGCCGTAGCCCGAGTGATAGACGATCGCGATCTTCGACACCGGCATTCTCCTGTTTGAACCCCGGAGATAGGGCGGGGCAGGGGCAGCGCCAGCACGAAAATCTTTATCGGGCGCAAGCCGCGTTCTAGCGTCGTTTGCCCCGTGATGAGACCCGATACCTTGACTGGGTCAGGCTGACGCAGCTGCAGTCGATCGAATTTGCCCCACCTCTGTCGACAGACGACGTACGGCTAGATCAGCCATCTCGTCCTCGAACCGTGCAAGCTTCGGATCACTCAAAACACGTCCGATCTTTGATATGTCCAAAGTAAGGATTGCGCCGTCGGTCTCGTTGGAGCGAATTGCTTCGGAGGGCGTGAGCCTATCGACAAAGGCCATGACGGTCTTTCCGCTATGCCAGATTTCGCCGTTTGTGACATCGAGAAGGACTGTGTCACGATCGCGGACCAACCGTATTCTCAGGCCGCCGACCATCGCTTCGATAATCCGGTTTCCAAAGCTGCGCTGATCGAGTCGATCGACGACAACCGTCCCGACGCGGGCGGACCATTGCTTGAAATAAGCCTCGATCAACAGCCAATCTTGTTCAGAAGTCTCCCTGTCGCTCATCAAGCGAACTCCCAGTGCGTTGCACCTCGGCGTGCTACCAACCCAACCGATATAAGATAGCGAAGCTCCATCTCAAAATAGCTTCCCCTTCGAGCTTCGTGGGGCGGCGTGCTGAGAACGAACGTCGCACCCGCTGTGATCTGCTCGTCTAGAAAGCGACGATTCAGGGCCCACCGTTCATCCGCGTCAAGCGACTGCCATTCCTGCGGCGAAACTGAGAATATCCTACCGCCAATCTGGTCGGCTAGTTCGACATATCCGGGATAGTGTCCAAGGACGACGAGCAGTGCCACCTACCCCCGGCCGCGGTACGGCGCGACGCTCTGGTCGGGGACCCAGACGCCAGCCGGGGCGACCCCGGTCGCCCAGAACACGTCGATCGGGATGCCGCCGCGCGGGTACCAGTAGCCGCCGATGCGAAGCCATTTCGGAGCCATTTCGGCGACGAGCCGCTGGCCGATGCCGATCGTGCAGTCCTCGTGGAAGCCGGCGTGGTTGCGGAAGCTGCCGAGGAACAGCTTGAGCGACTTCGACTCGACGATCGTCGCGCCGGGCACATAGTCGATGACGATATGCGCGAAATCGGGCTGGCCGGTCACCGGGCAGAGCGAGGTGAATTCGGGCGCGGCGAAGCGGACGAGGTAATCGACCCCCGGACGCGGGTTCGGCGGATAGTCGAGCACCGCTTCGTCGGGCGTCGCGGGCAGGCGGCTGGTGCGCCCGAGCGCGGTCAGGGAGGCGGGATCGATCATGCCCCCCGCCTAGCGCCAAATCTCGCACTGACAAGGGGCAGCCCCGCCGCTATGCACGCAGGCATAGTCTTGGGAGAGCGACCGAATGACCCCGCTGGTGACGACCGAATGGCTGGCCGCCGAGCTCGGCGCGAACGATCTGCGCGTGATCGACGCGACGCTGTTCATGGCCGACGCCGGGCGCAACGCCCGCGCCGAATTCGAGACCGGGCACATCCCGGGGGCGGTGTTCATCGACCTCGACGAGCTCGCCGATACCGGCAACCCGCTGCCGAACATGCTGCCGAGCCCGGAAAAATTCGCCAGCCGGATGCAGGCGCTGGGGCTGGGCGACGGCAGCCGGATCGTCGTCTACGACAATTCGCCGCTGCATTCGGCGGCGCGGGCGTGGTGGATGCTCAACCTGTTCGGGGCGCACGAGGTCGCGATCCTCGACGGCGGCTTCGCCAAGTGGCAGGCGGAGGGGCGCGCTTCCGAGTCGGGCAAGCCCGTCGTCCGCCACCGCCACTTCACCGTCTGGGGCGACACCAAGAGCGTGCGGACGATGCAGGCGATGACCGACAATCTGCGGTCGAAGGCCGAACAGGTCGTCGACGCGCGCCCCGCCGGGCGCTTCGAGGGCACTGCGCCCGAACCGCGCGCGGGCCTGCGCGGCGGGCATATCCCGGGGTCGCGCAACCTGCCGCATGACCGGCTGTTCAACGCCGACGGGACGTGGAAGCAGGGCGACGCGCTCGCCGCCGCCTTCGCCGCCGCCGGGGTCGACGTGACCAAGCCGCTGGTGACGACGTGCGGGTCGGGCATCACCGCCGCCGTGCTCGCGTTCGGCGCGACGCTGCTCGGCGCGAAGGACGTCGCGCTGTACGACGGGTCGTGGTCCGAATGGGGCGCCTCGCCGACCGCGCCGGTGGTGACCGGGGCCGCGTGAGCGACGGCGACGGCCCCAATACCCGCCTCGTCGAGGCCGGGCGGCGGGCCGAATGGACGCGCGGGCCGGGGATGCGCGCGGGGATCGTCAACCCGCCGGTGTGGCATGCGTCGACGATCCTGTTCGATAATTTGGCGGCGCTCGACGACGCGCGCAAGCATCCCGACGCCGGGTTATTCTACGGGCGGCGGGGCACGCCGACGAGCTGGGCGCTCGAGGAAGCGCTGACCGCACAAGAGCCGGGGGCGGCCGGGACCAAGCTGTATCCGTCGGGCGTCGCGGCGATCGCGGCGGCGCTGCTGACCGTCCTGCGGACCGGCGACCATGTCCTGATGGTCGACACCGCGTACGAGCCGAGCCGCGCATTCGCCGACCGCCTGCTCAAGCCGCTCGGGATCGCGACGACATATTATGCGCCGACCGCCGATCTCGCGCCGCTGATCGAGCCGAACACCAGGGCGATCCTGCTCGAAAGCCCGGGTTCGCTCAGCTTCGAGGTGCAGGATGTGCCGGCGATCGTCGCGGTCGCCAAGGAACGCGGGGTCGCGACGATCCTCGACAACACCTGGGCGACGCCGCTGCTGTTTCCCGCGATCGGCCACGGCGTCGATTTCAGCGTCCAGGCGCTGACCAAATATACCGGCGGGCACAGCGACCTGATGATGGGGTCGGTGACGACGACGAAGCGCTGGTTCGGCAAGCTGAAGACCCAGTCGTACCTGCTCGGCTACTGCGTCGGGCCCGACGATGCGTATCTCGCGCTGCGGGGCCTGCGGACGCTCAAGCTGCGGCTCGACCGGCAGGGGGCGAGCGCGCTCCGTGTCGCCGAGTGGTTGCAGGGGCATCCCGAGGTGGCGCGGGTGCTGCATCCGGCGCTGCCCGGCCACCCGGGGAATGCGCTATTCGTGCGCGACTTCACGGGCGCGTCGGGGCTGTTCGGCTTTGTCCTCAAGCGAGGGACGCGGCAGCACACCGCCGCGCTGATCGACGAACTCGCGCATTTCGGCATCGGCTTTTCGTGGGGCGGGTACGAAAGCCTGATCCTGCCGGTCGAGCTGGACGGCATCCGCACCGCGACGCCGATTGACGCCGGGGGGCAGATTGTCCGGTTGAGCATCGGACTCGAGGACGCCGACGACCTGATCGCCGATCTCGCCGCCGGGCTCGGCCGTTACGCGGCGCAGTTCTGACCCCGGGGGAACGATCATGGACGATTATTCGACCTACGACGCGATGGGCCTCGCCGAACTCGTCGCGACGCGCCGGGCGAGTCCCGCCGAACTCCTCGACGCCGCGATTCGAGCGACCGAGGCCACCAACCCCGCGCTGAACTTCATCGCCCAGCCGCTCTACGACCGTGCGCGCAAAGCCGCGGCGGGCAGTTTCACCGGGCCGTTCGCCGGGGTCCCGTTCCTCGTCAAGGACCTGCACATGCACATCGCCGGCGAGCGGTCGGGCGAGGGCAGCCGCCTGTGGGACGGCTACCGCCCCGACTATACTTCGACGTTGTTTGAGCGGTTCAAGGCGGCGGGGTTCAACACCTTCGGCAAGACGACGACCCCCGAACTCGGGCTGACGGTGACGACCGAGAGCGCAGCGACCGGGCTGACGCGCAACCCGTGGAATCGCGGACGCAGCGCCGGCGGGTCGAGCGGGGGCGCGGCGTGCGCGGTTGCGGCGGGCGTCGTGCCGGTCGCGCACGCGTCGGACGGCGGCGGCTCGATCCGCTGCCCGGCGGCGGCGTGCGGGCTGTTCGGGATGAAGCCGTCGCGCGGGCGGACGCCGGTCGGGCCGCTGGCGACCGAGGGCTGGATGGGGCTGACGATCAACCATTGCGTCAGCCGATCGGTCCGCGATAGCGCCGCCGTGCTCGATGCGATCCACGGGCCCGAACGCGGGAGCCGCTATGTCGCGCCGCCGCCCGAGCGCAGTTTCCTGAGCGAGGTCGGGCGCGCGCCGGGGCGGCTGCGCGTCGCGCTGATGCTCGACGCGCCGACCGGGGTGCCGGTCGACCCGCAGGTCATCGCCGCGCCGCGCGCCGCGGCGAACCTGCTCGAAAGCCTCGGCCATATTGTTGAGGAGGCGGCGCCGCGCCTCGACTCGTGGGCGTTGACGGCCGCGATGACCGCGACGATCGGTGCGTGCACCGCGCTCGACATCGCGACGCGGCTCAAAGTGCTCGGCCGCAGCGACGCCGGCGACGACATCGAAACCGTGCCGCAGATGTGGGTGCATATCGGCAACCGGACGACGGCGGTCGAGCTGGCGCGGGCGAACGCGAGCTTCCAGTCGGCGGCGATCGCGATGGCGGAATTCCTGACGCGCTTCGACGTGGTCGTGTCGCCGGTGTTCGCGCAACCGGTGATCGCGCTTGGCAAGATCGACCTGTCGCCGTCCGACATGGCGGCGTGGACCGCGAACATTACGGGGTACAGCCCGTTCACCGCGCTCGCCAACCACACCGGGCAACCGGCGATGTCGCTGCCGCTCGGGACCGACGCCGACGGGTTGCCGATCGGGATCATGGTGATGGGGCGCTACGGCGAGGAGGGGCTGCTCTACCGCCTCGCCGCGCAGGTCGAAGCCGCCGCGCCATGGGGTCACCGCCGCCCGTCGGCCACCAAAGGATAAGTTTGGCGCGCCGATGCTGCGCTGCGGTAGACGCCCCGCGCTTGATTGACTAAGTGCGACTCATATCGGATACGACGGTCCGGCGGGGGCCGACCGAAAGCAAAGGTTTGCCTGATGCGATCGACCGTCCTTATCGCCAGCCTGCTGGCCCTCGCCAGTTGCGGCAAGAAGGACGACGGCCAGGGCCCGCCGCCCCCCGGCGCTCCTGGCGGTCCGCCACCCGAGGTCACCGTCGCGCACCCGCTCGTCAAGCCGATCGTCGACTGGGACGACTATACCGGGCGGTTCGAGGCGGTCGACAGCGTCGACGTCCGCCCGCGCGTCTCGGGCTATCTCCAGGCGATCCATTTCCGCGACGGGCAATTCGCGAAGAAGGGCCAGCTGCTGATGGTCATCGACCCGCGCCCCTTCCAGGCGGTGCTCGAACAGGCGAAGGCCGACGAGGCGCGCTACGTCGCCGCCGCGCAGGTCGCACAGACCGCGTTCGCGCGGTCGAAGCAGCTGCTCGACCTCAAAGCCGCGAGCCAGGAGGAGTTCGACAACGCGCAGGCCGTGGTGCGCCAGGCGAACGCGCAGGTCGGAGCGGCGAAGGCGAACACGCGGGCGAAGGCGCTCGATGTCGAATTCACCCGCGTCACCGCCCCCGCGTCGGGCCGCCTGTCGGACCGCAAGGTCAGCGTCGGCAATTATGTCACGAGCGGCACGACCGTCCTGACGACGATCGTGTCGCTGAACCCGATCCACTTCCTGTTCACCGGGTCGGAGGCGGTGTACCTCAAATACCAGCGCGCCAACCGCGCGGGCACGCGTCCGTCGTCGCGCGTCGCGGCGAACCCGGTCGATATCCGGCTGGGCGACGAGACCGAATATCGCTGGCACGGGCGGATGGATTTCGTCGACAACGCGCTCGATCTCGGCTCGGGGACGATCCGCGGGCGCGCGGTGGTCAAGAACCCCGACGGGCTGCTGACGCCGGGGATGTTCGGCCATATGCGGCTGCTCGGGTCGGGCGCGTATCAGGGGCTGCTGATTCCAGAGGACGCGATCGTTACCGACCAGACGCGTAAGGCGGCGCTCGTCGTCGGGGCCGACGGCAAGATCGCGCAGAAGGTCGTCGTTCTCGGGCCGATCGTCGACGGCTTGCGCGTCGTCCGTTCGGGGCTCAACGCGACCGACAATGTCGTCATCGCCGGGGTCCAGCGCGCTCGGCCGGGGACGCCGGTGAAGACCGCGCAGGGCAGGATCGTGCCGCCCGACCCCGGCGCGGGGCCGGTCGCGCCGACGTTCATCGAACCGCCCGCGACCTCGGCGACCGCGGCGAGCTCGGTCCGCTAACGTGCGCCTGTCGCATTTCTTCATCGACCGGCCGATCTTCGCCGGGGTGATCTCGGTCCTGATCGTGCTGCTCGGGATTTTCGCCTATCCGTCGCTGCCGGTCGCGCAATATCCCGAGATCGCGCCGCCGACGATCGCGGTCACCGCCGCCTATCCGGGCGCGTCGGCCGAGGTGCTCGGCAACACCGTCGCCGCGCCGCTCGAACAGGACATCAACGGCGTCGAGAACATGCTGTACATCACCTCGTCGTCGACGGGGAACGGCGTGGTCACGATCAATGTCGTGTTCAAGCTCGGCACCAACCTCGATACCGCGCAGGTCCTCGTCCAGAACCGCGTGTCGTCGGCGTTGCCGCGGCTGCCGCAGGCGGTGCAGGAACTCGGCGTGACGACGCGCAAGAACACGCCCGACATCCTGATGGCGGTGTTCCTGATCTCGCCCGACGGCAGCCACGATATCCAGTATCTGTCGAACTATGCCGCGCTGCAGGTCCGCGACAAGCTGCTGCGGCTGCAGGGCATCGGCGGCATCAACATCTTCGGCGCGCGCGACTATGCGATGCGGGTCTGGATCGACCCGGAAAAGGCCGCCGCGCGCAATTTGAACGCGAGCGAGATCGTCAATGCGCTCCGCGCGCAGAACGTTCAGGTCGCGGGCGGCAGCGTCGGCGCGCCGCCGTTCGCGAAGGGCGGGTCGGGGTTCGAGCTGTCGGTGCAGACGCAGGGGCGGCTGTCGACGCCCGAACAATTCGGCGACATCGTCATCAAGGCCGACGCCAAGGGCGCGCTGACGCGGATCAGCGACGTCGCCCGGGTCGAGATCGGCGCGCAGGACTATGGCACCAACGCCTATGTCAACGGCACGCCGGGCATCGGCCTCGGCATTACCCAGCTGCCCGGGTCGAACGCGCTGGCGACGGCGGCGACGATCATCGCGACGATGGACGAGGCGAAAAAGGACTTTCCGCCCGGCGTCGCCTACTCGATTCCGTACAACCCGACGACGTACGTCCAGCAGTCGATCGACAGCGTCCAGCAGACCTTGTTCGAGGCGGTGCTGCTCGTCGTCCTCGTCGTGCTCGTCTTCCTGCAAAGCTGGCGCGCGGCGCTGATCCCGGTGCTCGCGATCCCGGTATCGCTGATCGGCACGTTCGCGGTGATGGCGGCGTTCGGCTATTCGCTCAACAACCTGTCGCTGTTCGGGCTGGTGCTCGCGATCGGCATCGTCGTCGACGACGCCATCGTGGTGGTCGAGAACGTCGAGCGCGAGTTGCGCACCGGCATGACCCCGCACGACGCCGCCTTCGCGACAATGGACGAGGTCGGCGGCGCGCTGATCGCGATCGCTCTGACGCTGTGCGCGGTGTTCGTGCCGACGGCATTCATCAGCGGCATCTCGGGGCAGTTCTACAAGCAGTTTGCGCTGACGATCTCGGCCGCGACGCTGATTTCGGTCGTCGTGTCGCTGACGCTGTCGCCGGCGCTCGCCGCGTTGCTGCTCAAGCCGTACCAGGCCGAACACGATGAACCGCGCGGCTGGTTCGCGCCGGTGCAGCGCGCGGCGAACGGCTTCAACCGCGGCTTCGACTGGTTGTCGGACCGCTATGGGCGGCTGACCGCGCGGTTCGTCCGGACGATCGGGATCGTGCTGATCGCCTATGTCTGCCTGCTCGGCCTCGCCGGGTGGCGCTTCGCCGCGACCCCGACCGGCTTCATCCCGGCGCAGGACCAGGGCTATCTGATCGGCGTCGTCCAGATGCCACCGGGCTCGACCCTCGAACGAACCGACGCGGTATTGCGCGCGACGGTGCAACGCGCGCTCAAGGTTCCCGGCGTCAATCACATCGTCAACATCGCGGGGCTCGACGGCGCGAGCTTCTCGAACGCGCCGAACGCGGCGACGATGTTCATCGCGCTCGACGATTTTGCCGTGCGGAAGGATCACCACCAGACTGGCGACTCGATCCTCGGCGATTTGCGCAAAAGCCTCGGCGGCATCGACGCGGCGAACGTGCTGGTCATCGCGCCGCCCCCGGTTCGCGGCATCGGCACCGGCGGCGGGTTCAAGATGATGGTCCAGGACCGCGCCAACAAAGGCCCCAAGGCGCTCGAGGCGGCGACCTTCGCGATGATGATGCAGGCGAACCAGACCGCCGGGCTGACTTCGGTGTTCACGCTGTTCAACACCGACACCCCGCGCCTGTTCGCCGATATCGACCGCGAGAAGGCGCAGCAATTGGGCGTCGCGCCGTCGGACGTCTTTGCGACGCTGCAGACGTATCTCGGGTCGAGCTATGTCAACGACTTCAACCTGTTCGGGCGGACGTTCCGCGTCACCGCGCAGGCCGACGCGCCGTTCCGCCACGCGCCCGCCGACATCGTCAATTTGAAGACGCGATCGGCGTCGGGGACGATGGTGCCGATCGGGTCGGTGGCGACGCTGACCGACGATTCGGGGCCGTACCGCGTCGTCCGCCACAACCTGTATCCGGCGGCCGAGTTGCAGGGCGATACCAAGCCGGGCTTTTCGTCGGGGCAGGCACTCAAGGCGATGGAGGACCTCGCCGCCAAGACGCTCCCCGAGGGGTTCGGCTACGAATGGACCGAGCTCGCGTACCAGCAGAAGACGCAGGGCAACACCGCGTCGATCGTCTTTGCGCTGGCGGTGGTATTCGTCTTCCTGCTGCTCGCGGCGCAGTACGAATCGCTGACGCTGCCGTTCGCGGTCATCCTGATCGTCCCGATGTGCCTGCTGGCGGCAATCCTCGGGGTCAATATCCGCGGCTTCGACAACAATATCCTGACGCAGATCGGGCTGGTCGTGCTTGTCGGCCTCGCGGCGAAGAACGCGATCCTGATCGTCGAATTCGCCAAGCAGGACGAGGACCGCGGCGAGGAGCGGCACGCCGCCGCCGAACACGCGGCGCGGACCCGGCTGCGCCCGATCCTGATGACGTCGTTCGCCTTCATCCTCGGCGTGCTCCCGCTCGTCTTCGCGGTCGGTCCGGGGCAGGAGATGCGGCAGGCGCTCGGCACCGCGGTGTTCTTCGGCATGATCGGCGTGACGGTGTTCGGGTTGCTCTTTACCCCGGTGTTCTACGTCATCGCCAGCTGGGTCACGTCGAAGATGCCGACGGTCCATATCCGCAAGGGCGACGCCGCGGCGCAAAAGGCGCTGCCCGCGCCGGCGCCGGCCGAATGAAGCCCGCGATCGTCATCGCCGCGCTCGCGCTCGGGGCGTGCGCCGTCGGGCCGAACTATCGCCCGCCCGTCACCCCGGCCGCATCGGCGGGCAAGTATCTCGCCGCCGATTCGATCGCGGTGTCGTCGGAGCCGCTCCCCGAAAAATGGTGGCGGTTGTACGACGACCCCGCGCTCGACGCGCTCGTGACCGAGGCGCTGAGCGCGAACACCGACCTGCGCGTCGCCACCGCCAATCTGCGCAAGGCGCGCGCGATCCTGAGCGAGACGCGCAGCCAGCGGTTGCCGTCGACGAGCATCAGCGCGACAGCGAAGTATCTGAAAAGCAACGGCTCGTCCGGCGGCGGGACGGGGACGACGGGCGGTACGGGCACGACCGGTGCCGGGTCTACCGGCACTGGCTCCACCGGCACGACGACGGGGACGAGCGGCGGCTCGTACGAGGGACAATTCTACTCGGCCAGCCTCGACGTCAGCTACGAGCTCGACCTCTATGGGCGTGTTCGCCGCGACATCGAGGCGTCGCGCGCCGACGTCGCCGCGCACGAGGCGCAGCGCGATACGGTCCGCACCAGCGTCGCCGCCGAAACCGCGCGCGCCTATGCCGATGCCTGCTCGGCGGCGCTCCAGATCGGCGTCGCGCAGCGGTCGCTGTCGCTCCAGCTCGAGACGGTCGACCTGACCGAGCGGCTGGCGTTCGCCGGGCGCGGCACGCCGCTCGATACGTCGCGCGCGCGGGCGCAGTACGAACAGGTCCGCGCGACGGTGCCGCCGTTCGTCGCCGCGCGACGCGGCGCGCTGTACCGGCTGAGCGTCCTGACCGGCCGCTCGCCCGAGGAGACGCCGCCCGCCGCCGCCGCGTGCACGACCCCGCCGGTGCTCAGCCACCCGGTTCCGGTCGGCGACGGTACCGCGCTGATCAAGCGCCGCCCCGACATCCGCGCCGCCGACCGGACGCTCGCCGCCGCGACCGCGCGGATCGGCGTCGCCACCGCCGCGCTCTACCCGAAGATTTCGCTCGGCGGATCGGTCG
>JBBSFF010000027.1:0-11808 GCA_038238995.1 Sphingomonadales bacterium | reverse complement strand
TCGAATCCCTGTCGAATCGGTCGTGTCGAGGTCGGTCGGTCGCTGCGCCGCGTGGAACGCCCGGATGCGGTCGGCGGCGAGTTCGAGCGCCGCCAGCACGTCGGGCGTGACGCTCGCGCGGGCAGCGGCGATCGCGGCGCGGGTCACCTCGACGCCGGTCGCGGCAAGATCGATGCGGTCGAACTTCGCCGTCAGTTCGGCGACGGCAACGTCGCCGCGCGCGCGGACATCGGCGACGATCGCCGCGACATCGGCGGCGACCCCGGCATCGCTCTCGCGCCGGGCATCGACCAACGCGTTGAATTCGTGCGCGAACCCAGCCGCGCTGGCGTCAAGCCGCAACGGCATCGGCACCCTCGACGGCGGCGCGGAAGCGCTCGACCCACGGCACGATCTGCCCGGCGCGGGTCTTGAACGCGGCGCGGTTGACGATCAACCGCGAGCTCACCGCAGCGATGGTCTCGACCTCGACGAGCCCGTTCTCGGCGAGCGTCCGCCCGGTCGAGACGAGGTCGACGATCCGGCTGCACAGGCCGAGCATCGGGGCCAACTCCATGGCGCCGTTCAACTTTACGCACTCGGCCTGGACCCCGCGCCGGGCAAAGTGGGCGCGGGTGACGTTCGGGTATTTGGTCGCGACGCGCACATGGCTCCACGTCCGCGGGTCGTCGCCGGCGGCTTGGGCCGCGGGTTCGGCGACCGACAGGCGGCATTTGCCGATGCCGAGGTCGACCGGCGCGTAGATTTCGGAAAAGTCGAACTCCATCAACACGTCATTGCCCGCGATGCCCAACTGCGCCGCGCCGAAGGCGACGAAGGTGGCGACGTCGAAGGCGCGCACCCGGATCAGCGCGACGCCAGCGAGATTGGTCGAGAATTTTAATGCGCGGCTGTCCTCGTCGCTGAACGCCGCCTCGGGCACGATACCGGCGCGCGCCAGGACCGGCAGCGCCTCCCTGAGGATGCGGCCCTTCGGCAGCGCGATGATCAATTCGTCGGCCATGCCGGAGCCGATACCGATGCCACCGTTGCGCGTCCAGCGCGGCGCTGTCACAGCAGCGGCGATGAGCGAAGCCTCCATCCGCGCCGCCTTCGCCAAGCAGGCCGATTGGAACCGGTTCCTCGGCTCGGATTTCACCGCGAACGTCTGCGCCGCGCTGTGTATCATCCTCGACCGCTCGACCGCGACGGGGCGGCGGGTGCTCGATTGGCCGGGCGACCCGCTCGCCGACGCGCTCGCGCTGCGCCTCGCCGGCGGCCTCAACGCACTGGTGCGCGAGGGCTATTTGCCGGAACTTGCAGCAGTTTATCCACCCCGTAAGGCACCTGACAGTGGCCAGCTTGCCGATCTGCTCGCGGTCGAGCTCGCCGACGACCGTCTCCTGCCGTGGCTCGACACTGCACCCCAGACCAACGAGGTCGCGCGTGCCGGCGTGTTGATGCCGGGGCTGCTGACGATCGCCGCGGCGACCGGGCTGCCGCTGCGGTTGTTCGAGCTCGGCGCGAGCGCCGGGCTCAACCTGCGGCTCGACACGTACCGCTATCGGCTCGGCGGACGATCGTTCGGGCCGGCGGGCGCGGCCGTGGTTCTCGCCCCGGCGTGGGAGGGACCGCCGCCGCCCGCCGCCGCGGTCCGGGTCATCGAGCGACGCGGCGTCGATCTCGCCCCGGTCGACATCCGCGCCGCAGCCGCCCGCGACCGGCTGCTCGCCTATGTCTGGCCCGAGCAGCGCGATCGCGTCGCGCGGCTCGAGGCGGCGATCGCGGCGTTCGTCGCCGATCCGGTCGCCGTCGACACCGGCGACGCGGCCACGTGGGTCGAGGCCGAGGTCGCGCCGGCCATGCACGCGGCCACGGTCGTCTTCCACAGCATCGCGTGGCAGTATTTTCCGGCCGTGACGCAGGACCGGATCGCGGCGCACCTCGCAAAGATGGGAGCGACCGCGACTACCGACGCGCCGCTCGCGTGGTTGCGCTACGAGCTCGACGCGTCGGGCAGCGTCGGCGCGCCACCGACGCTCCGCCTGACGCTCTGGCCGGGCGACGGCGACCGGCTGCTGGCGCACGCGCATCCGCATGGGGCGAGCGTCCGATGGTTCGGCTGATCCTCGCGTCGGCGTCGCCCCGACGATTGGCCTTGCTCGCGCAGATCGGGGTCGTTCCGTACGCGGTCGACGCCGCCGACCTCGACGAAGCTGCCCTACCGCATGAATTGCCCGGACCGCATGCCGCGCGCCTCGCCGCCGCCAAGGCGACCGCCGTCGCTGAGCGACACCTTGGGGCGGTGATTCTCGCCGCCGACACCGTCGTCGCGGTTGGGCGGCGCATTCTGCCCAAGGCGGAGACCGAGGCCGCCGCGCGCACGTGCCTCACGCTGATTTCGGGCCGCCGCCACCGGGTCGTCACGGCGATCGCGGTCGTCGCCGACGGGCGGCTGCGCGCGCGCGCATCGGCCGCGACGGTGACCTTCAAGCGCCTGACGCCGACCGAGATCGACGCCTACCTCGGCGGCGGCGAGTGGCGCGGCAAGGCGGGCGGCTATGCGATTCAGGGCAGCGCGGCGGCACTCGTGCGGGCGTTCGCGGGGTCATGGACCGGGGTCGTCGGGCTGCCGCTGTTCGAAACCCGCGCGCTCCTTGTTGCCGCCGGGGTGATCGTGGATGGCTGACGCGCTGATCGAATTCGGCATCGGCGAAACGCGCGCGATCGTGCTCGATGCCGATGGCGGCATCGCGGAAGCACATCTCGAACGCGATGGCGGCTGGCGCGCGGGCGATATCAGGGAAGTCCGGCTGACGACGATCCTCGCGCCCGGCGTTCGGGGCATCGTCGGCGTCGGCGGCGTCGAGGCGCTGCTCGAGCCGCTGCCGCGCGCGCTGACCGAGGGCATGACCCTGCGCGTCGAGGTCGTCCGCGAGGCGCTCGCCGAGGCGGGGCGGGCGCGGCTTGCGAAGGTCACGGCGACGCCCGACGCGGTGCGGTCGGGCCCGGCGCTCGCCGATCGCCTCGGTGCGCGCGGGTTCGCCGTACGCGAAACCGGGACCCTCGGTCCCGACCAGTTCGAAGCGGCGGGGTGGAGCGAGGCGGTCGAGGTCGCATTGACTGGCCGAATTGCCTTCACCGGTGGCTCGCTGACGATCAGCCCGACTCCGGCGATGACGGTTATCGACGTCGATGGCGCGCTGCCGCCGGTCGACCTCGCGCTCGCCGCCGCCGATGCGGTCGGCGCGGCGATCCGCCGGTTCGACCTGACCGGATCGATCGGGATCGACTTCCCGACGGTGGCCGACAAAGCGGCGCGGACCGCGATCGGCGCGCGCCTCGACGCCAGCCTGCCGCCGCCGTTCGAGCGTACCGCCGTCAATGGCTTCGGCTTCGCGCAGGTCGTTCGTCCGCGTCTGCGCGCGTCGTTCGTCGAGGTGTTGCGCGCCAATCCGGCGGCGACGGCAGCGTTGCGGCTGCTGCGCCACGCTGAGCGCAGCGCACTGGCATGCTGCACGTTGGTTGCGGCCCCGACGGCGATCGGCTGGCTCGATGCCCACCCGGCGCTCGTCGCCGAACTGGCGCGGCGGATCGGCGGCAGCGTCGCCTTGCGCGCCGACGCGGCGCTGCCCATCTTCGCGGGATATGCCGAATCCTGACCTCCGCCTCGGCCGTGCCTGCGTCCGCTGCGGCAAGCCGCAGGCCCCGGCCTCGGCCCCCTTCTGCTCGTCCGGATGCAAGGACCGCGACCTGCTCGACTGGCTGGGCGAACGCCACGCGATTCCCGGGGAAGCGCTGGACAACGACGGCGAGCCCGATTAACTCCGGCGCTCGCTTGGCGAAGCGCCCGGGTAGCTCAGGGGTAGAGCAGGGGATTGAAAATCCCCGTGTCGGTGGTTCAAATCCGCCCCCGGGCACCACGCTGTCCGTGCGATCACGATGGTATGGTGGCACATGTTGGCAACGCATAAACCGCGAGCGTTGCTCGTGGTTTAGACGAGGTTTCAGCATCGTCGTTAGCGGACATAGACGTTTTCCCACAGTCCACGACGTCCGGATTGCGCGCTTTCCGGCTGGGCAATTGGCGGTCGGGACGTGTGATGCGTCAGCGACGCGATGGAGGCGATGACCGCCGCCGATGCGCGGGGAGCGGCTACTCGAACCCACGCGCGGAGCGCGGCGCGGCCCGCTCGACTGGCAGGTTCGTAGCGCGCGCGAGCCGTTGAGACTGCAGGAATGTCACCGGACGCGCCATTTCGATCGATCGACACCGCGGTAAAGTCGGATTGTGGGAGTCTCCATGAGTTAAGGCAACGCCACAACGCGCAGCCAAGCGGGGGATAGGGCGTCGCTCGTGCATTTGTCGAACGAGGTGGCGCCATGCGCGGCAATGCTCATCTGGAACGCAGCAATCCCTTTGCACGTAGGCGCGATGTCGGTGGCGATCGTCTGCGTTGTCGCGAGTCGGGCTGAACCGGCGCTCGCATCGACGAGCGTCCCTTTCATGCCGAGAACCCTCCAAGATTTTACATCGCGGTCGTATTCGGCTTCCCGCTTGTGCACGAGGCCGATGATACGATCCGTCGGCGTCGCAAATCGCCCCGTCGCAACCCATGCGGCAGGCTCGACCCGATCGCCGACCACCCAGAAGTCTTGTGGCGCCGAGATCATGCCAACGCCTGCGAGTGAAAAGTATTTCGCGAAATACAACGCCAGTCCGCCGCCCTGGGAGTGCCCCGTGATTGTGATCTTGTTCCAATCAGGCGGGCAGAACGCCGACGAAGGCAGTTTCGCGCACGGCACCTTCCGGAATTGCGCCCAGTTTTCGCCTCCCCGCGTGCGAATGGCATAGTCAAGCAGCGCGAACGTGCGATTGACCGCGCTTTTGCCTGCATTGACGGTGAGATACGGCGAGTCTTGTCCGGGCGCACCGTCGGGCAGCGCAACATTCGCACCGAACGCGCTTTCGGCGCGAAACGCGTCGAAGCATTGCGGCTCGCTGGTCCGCTTGGCGGGCGGGCAGTTACGATTGAGCCCGGCGGCCTCGGCCTTAAGCGTGACCCCGAGGACGTGATAACCGGCACCCGCCCATGTCTCCATGATCTTCATGTACCCGCCAGGATTGGCTCCCGATCCTGGAAAGAAAATGACGAGTCGCCCATTGTCCCGACCGGCCGGGGCAAGGGCGACTTCCCAGTCGCCCTGGTTGGCCTCGCCCGCCGGAATATTCGATGCGGTCGCACCGGGGTCGATGGCCCCCGCGTGTGGCGGCGTATTTGAAAAACTGTCGAGGAAGCCGCCCGCACCGTCGCCGGGGTCTGCCGGACCACCGGTTTGCTGCCGCCTTTCACGCAACAGCTCTAGTGGCCCCGCTGCGCACGCCGTCGCAACGACAGCCAGGAGCGCGAGGCCGAAGATTGGGGGTACAGACTGCATGACGAAACACTCCTCAGCAAGAATCGTCCTCAGTATGACAGACGAAGCTGCGCCCCGGGGATGCGCGGTTCGTTGTAATAGTCCTTCAGCTGAACCTGCTGGACGCGGTAGCGCCGGTCGCAGCATTCTTAACATCAGCGGCCATTCGCCACAGCCCCCGAGCGATCGCTTGCCGTCGACGAGCAGGTAGCCTTGCAAAACACGGGCGTTCAATGGATCCCCGAACCCACCTGTCGCAGTCTGCAAGTTTGCCGACGCATCGAGGATCGCCGGCAAAGCTGGTGCGATGGTCACCGAAGCTCGCATACCGCTGGACGTCGGCGAAGCGCGTGAGGCTTCCATCACGCGCCTCGCCCGGCAGGGCGGCGAAAGCCGCCCCGGCGACCGACGTGCCAATCGCCTCGCGTCGAGTCGCCTGAAACCCGTCTGTACTCGCCACACTGATCTCCGCCTACGCAGACTGTCCGACAGTCTGTCGCCGGTTGAGGCAAAGTGCTACTCAGGAGAGGCGGTTTCGTCAACGGGGGTGGGCGGCGGATCGTGATACGACTATCAGTGAATCCCCATGACCAGAGAATCGAAGATGGCGTCGGCGTCGGTCGCATCAGAGGCGCGTCAGCGCGTCCCCGGTATCCGCGCCATCCGCCAGGCTGCGCGCCGCGAGGATGCACTGCGCGCGGCGGCGTCGGTCTTCCGGTCGAAGGGGATGGGTGTCGCGACGATGGCGGACATTGCCGCCACCATGGGCGTATCGAAGATGATCCTCTATCGCCGCTACCCCTCGAAGGAAGCCTTGGTCGAGGCGCTGTTCGACCATGTCGTGGGGACCGTCGCCGCTGCCGATCACGGTCAGTGGCAGGGTTATGGGTCCCGCATGCACGCGACGCTGATCGCGATCAGAAATGTCGAAGATGGCTACGTGTCACTCGTCCGCGACGGGAATATCTACGCCCCGGCCAACAGTCACAGCGCGCAGCTCCGCGCCCACACCTCTGGGATCATCCGCGCGACTTTACGATTTCCCGTGCCGGAGGAGTCCGGTGACGCGGTGGCCGCGGCGCTGTGCATCGAGACGATCGTCAGCTTCGTTCACGAAGCGCTCGTCTGGTGGGTCCAGCACGGTATTAACCAGCGCGATGACGAGTTCCTGTCGTGGTTCGCCTATATTATCCGCGCATGGCGCGAAGGGTCGTTCAAGGTGTTTGGTCTCGGCGCTGCCGACTTCGTCGCGCCGTCGGGGCCCGTCGTGCTCCCGTCGGGTTGACGACGACCCGGTGCCACCGTGCAGCGACGCGACCGTTAGTTTAAAAACATTTGGTCATGAATTCGCGGCACTTCGCCGGTCTCGATACATTCGCCATTCATGCCCGCGCGCCAAAGTGCAACCCTTGGGTAGCACATAGCCACATGGTGGCCGACGGAGCGAATCATGCGCAAATCAAGTCGGGCTTTTCGCTTGTCGATCTCAGCGACATTCGCGCTGTACGTCTCGGCGTGCGGCACTGGATCGTCCGCGCCGACTGCGACGTCGGGCAATCCGACGATTCCCGCGCCTGCGCCAACGCCTACGCCGACTCCGACTCCCGCCCCAACGCCGACACTTTCGACGAATGTGGCAGACTGGGCTGGTTCGGGAGTCTTATCGGATGTGTGGACACCGGCGGGCTTCGATCCGGCGATAGGGACCACGGTGATTTTCAGCCATGGCGATAAGTCCGAACCGAACGACAATTATTGCGATGGTGAAATTCTTTCGACTGCGCCGTACAATCTTCGCGTGGTTCTGCCCAACTACGGGATGACAGAGGACGCTCAGAATTGGCAGGGTCGGCGTGATCGCTGGACGAAACAAAAAGCGGTCTACCTGGCGGCCCTTGCGCAGGCGGGAAGCAATCCGAGCCGGATCGTGATCGGTGGGTATTCTTTCGGCGGCTATGCTGCATTGCTCGCGGCGGGAGCGAATAGCGACCTCACGGGTAGCAGCGCTGTGCTACCCGAGTCCGAATTCGACAAGCAGGCCGGCAACTGCATGGCGGGTGTGTGCTTTGCGCTGGCCGCGAAGGGCTATGTCGTGGTTTCGGCACAACCAGCGCAGAATGCGCTCAATCCGACCGCGTCGAGATTCTGGTTCAACTCGACGGCCTTTCAAAGCTTCACGGCGCCGGTTCGCCGATACGTTACGTTCGGATCGAACGACACCTCCCCCAACGATGCTTGCATGACAGCGGGATCGCTGTGCGGGGCGATAGTTACAGTGTCCAGCCTGATGGGGCGGTTCAAGACATCGTCGCCGACTTCAATCACCTCAATTTCGCCTGCCCGGGAAGCAATTGGGCGAGCAACGCCAAGGCGACGGAGAAGCGCGCGCTCGTCAACCGGATCGGAACCTGGATTACAAGTCTCTAATGCCGCGAATCGGCCGCGTCGGGCGACGGAGCGAATAAGAACCGATTGCTGCATCGCGATCGCCGACAGCGGTTGCGGCGGTCGTCACGTAAACAGTTGATCCTCAATTCGGTCGGGCATAACGTCGACGATCGTAAAGCCGTTTAGCTCGACGATCGGCGCGAGATCAGGGTCCGCCACGGCTCCGCGTCCGACCTTGCCGCAGGCTGGCAAGTGATCCTGCCTAGACCCGGTCGGCGATTCCGGCGATGGGGATTTCGGCAACCGGAAATTTCATGTGATGAGCCGCTTCGGTCGATCCCTCGCGCTGCTCGTCGTACTCGCCAGCGGGACGCACGCAGGCACTCTGATTTTGCCACTGCCTGGTGGAAGCCCGCAAACGATCGACTTCGCACACGATCCGCTTATCGTCTTTAACCGCACCACCGTGCCTTCGCAGCCATTTCTCGACGCGCTCGGCCAAGCGGTGGCGAAACACCCCGCGGTCGAAGCCGCGATCGCCGATGTTGCCGCGACGAGCGCGGTCCGGACGCAGGTGCGCGCCGGGCTGTTTCCGCAGATCGATGCGCAGTTCGTCGGCCAGCGGTCGCTCGCGCGTGACTTCGGCAGCCAGACCGCGATCGTCGAAAGCCTGCAGCCGCGCGGGCGCGCCGACGGCATCGTTTCGGGAGAGCAATTGCTGTACGACTTCGGCGCAACCGGCAACCGCATTTCAGCGGCGACCGACCGGATCAAGGCGGCGCAGGCCGAGGTTGAACGCGTCGCCTCCGACACCGCGTTGCGCGCAGTCGTGGCGTATTACGACGTCCTCGCCTACCAGACGCTGCTCGACCTGAGCGCCGCGATGGCGGGGCGGCAACGGGCGATCCTCGGCGATGTCCGCGACCGTGTCGCGGGCGGCGTCGGCGCGGCGGGCGACACCGCGCGCGCCGACGCCGTTCTCGCCGACGACGAGGCGACGACCGCGCGGTTCGACCGACTGCTCGGTCAGGCGCGGGCGCGCTACGCCGAGGCGTTCGGCGCCGCGCCGCCGCTCCGCCTCGCCCGCGCGCTGCCCCCACCGTCGACCGCGCTCAGCCTCGACGCGGCGCAGGCGCTCGCGCGCAAATCGCCCGCGGTCGAGGCGGCGCTGCGCCGCGCCGATGCCGCCCGGCGCGATGCGCGCGCGGCAAAGGCCGACGGCCTGCCCAAGCTGACGAGCGGCATCACCGGGTCGCGCTACAACGTTTTCGACGGGTCGGACTACGAGGTGCGCGGCACCGTCGGCGTGCGGCAGTCGCTGTTCGCCGGGGGACGCCAGCGCGGCGTGATCGCCGAGGCGGGCGCGCGGGCGCGGAGCGCGGGGTATATCGCCGACCGCGTCACCGCTGAGAGCGAGCGCGACGCCGCGAGCGCCTTCACCGACGTCGTCGCACTGACGCGTTCGGCCGCGACGCTCGAGGCCGCCTACGTCGCCAACCGCCGCGTCCGCGACGGCTATGTCGAGCAGTACCGGGTATCGCGCGGTTCGTTGATCGAGCTGCTGCGCGCCGAGAACGACTATTTCAGCGCGGCGACAAATTATTTGCAGGGGGTGATTGAACTGGATGTCGCGCGTTATGCGCTGCTCGCGCGGACCGGCGAAATCCTTCCCGCCGCCGGGATCGAGCTGAAGGCGAGCGCGCTGTGACGACGGGACCGCGATGACCGACCCCATTCCCCACCGCCCGCGGATTGCCGCGTGGCTGCTGGACCCGGTCCGCGCCAACCGCGGGCTGTACCTCCAGGTCGCGCTCGCGGCGGTGCTGGTCAATTTGTTCAGCCTCGTCACGTCGTTGTTCTCGATGACGGTCTACAACCGGATCGTGCCCAACAACGCGACCGATTCGTTGATCGCGCTGTCGATCGGGGTCGGCATCGTGCTGGTATTCGACTTCATCCTGCGGACGCTGCGCGGCTATTTCATCGACATCGCCGGGGCGCGAATTGACCGGACCGTCGGCGCGGCGATCTTCGCGCGGATGCTGTCGATGCGGCTCGAGGATCGGCGCGGGTCGAGCGGCGCGTTCGCCGGGCTGCTGCGCGAATTCGAGGCGCTGCGCGATTTCTTCGCGAGCGCGACGTTGGCTGCCGTGGTCGACGTGCCCTTCATCATTCTCTTCCTGATCGTCATCTGGGCGCTCGGCGGCTGGCTCGTGGTCGTGCCGCTGGTGATGGTGCCGGTCGTGATCGGGCTCGGTCTGCTGTCGCAGCCGCTGCTCGCGCGGCTCGCCGCCGAGGGCCTCGGCCAAGGCCTGTCGAAGCAAGGCGTCCTTGTCGAGGCGATCTCGGGGCTCGAAACCGTCAAGTCGTCGTCGGCGGGTCCGCTGCTCGCGTCGCGCTGGGCGAGCGCGGTCGACGACCATGCCGCGTCGTCGCTCCAGCAGCGGCTGATCGCGGCGATCAGCGTCAACGCCGCGCAGTCGGCGCAGCAGGTTTGCTACATCGGCGTCGTCATCGTCGGCGTGTATATGATCGCGACGCGCGACCTGACGATGGGCGGGCTTGTCGCCGCCTCGATCCTGTCGGGGCGGTGCGTCGCCCCGCTCGGCCAGATCGCCGGGCTCCTGACGCGGATCAGCCACACGCGCTCGGCGTATGCGCAGCTCGACCGGCTGATGGGCGACGCGAGCGAGGCGCGCGCGGGCACGACGTATCTGCGCCGCGCCACGCTCGACGGGGGGATCGAGTTCCGCAACGTCGTCTTCCGCTACCCCGGCTCGACCGCGCGCGCGCTCGACGACGTCTCGTTCAAGGTTGCGCCTGGCGAGCGGGTGGCGATCGTCGGGCGGGTCGGATCGGGCAAGTCGACGATCGCCCGCCTGATCCTCGGGCTATACGAGGCGAGCGAAGGCGCGGTGATGGTCGACGACGCCGATGTCCGCCAGCTTCACCCCGACGACCTGCGGCACAATATCGGCGCGGTGCTGCAGGACGTGTTCCTGCTGACCGGTTCGGTCCGCGAGAACATCACGCTCGGCGAGGCGGCGATCGACGATGCGGCGGTGCTTCGCGCGGGCAAGCTCAGCGGGACCCACGATTTCATCGGGCAGGTGCCGAACGGCTACGACCTGCGCCTCGCCGATCGCGGCGAGGGACTTTCGGGGGGCCAGCGCCAGTCGATCGCAATCGCGCGCGCGCTCGCGCATTCGCGCCCGATCCTGTTGTTCGACGAGCCGACGAGTGCGATGGATATCCAGTCCGAACACGCGTTGATCGCGCGCCTCGACGCCGAGGTGAAGGGGCGGACGGTGGTCCTCGTCACCCACCGACAGTCGATGCTTCGGCTGGTCGACCGCGTCATCATCCTCGACAAGGGCAAGGTCGTCGCCAACGGCCCGCGCGACGACGTGCTCAAGTCGGTCGCCGTCAATTGAGCGAAAGTTGCCCGTCATTCCCGCGACAGCGGGAACCCGTCTCGTGCCGCTGGTGCTGGGTCCCCGCTTTCGCGGGGATAACGGCTGGAAAGAAGCAGCGATGACCTTCGCCCCCGTCGCGACCCCCGACGCCGACCCGATCGACGTCACCACCGCGTCGCGGTACCTGCTGTGGACGATCGCCGCGCTGACCGGGTCGCTCATCGCGTGGGCGGCGATCGCTACGGTCGACGAGGTCGCGACCGCGCAGGGGCGAGTAATTCCGTCGCGTCAGCTGCAGATCGTCTCGAACCTCGAAGGCGGCAGCGTCAAGGCGATCCTCGTCCGCGCCGGAGAGCACGTCCGCGCCGGACAGCCGCTGCTCCGGCTCGATAACACCGCCTTTACCGCCGATTTCGGCAAGACGAGCGAGACGGTCAACGCGATGACCGCGCGCGCATCGCGGCTGACCGCCGAGGTCTCGGGCCGGGCTGCCGCCTACCCCGCCGGGTTGCCGCCGCAACTCGTCGCCACCGAACGCTCGCTCGCATCGGCCCGCGCGGCCGACCTCGCCGCGCAATCGGCGGTCGAAAGCGCCAAGCTCGATCAG